>CAXQNK010000100.1:0-20825 GCA_964225175.1 Candidatus Nitrosopumilus sp.
GATTGCTATCGGTTCATTCTGCTTGTTCGCCTTCGCTCTCAAACCACGGTGCACGCGCGGCCATGATCAATGCCGCAGCCGAATCTTCTTCCATTTCATCGACATCCATCAGTTCATCGACGGATAATTCGGCCAGGTCCTCCTGCGTGCGGAAGCCTCTCTCCGCAAGCCGATAGGCAAGGCGTTCGCTCATGCCATCCAGATTGAGCAAATCCTCAGCCGGACGATTCTCATCCAGCACTTCCTCCTTGGCGATCAACTGAGTCAGCAGGGCGTCGCGAGCCCGGCGGCGCAACTCGCTGACGATATCCTCATCAAACTCGCGAATATCGAGCAATTCCGATTCTGGCACGTAAGCGACCTCTTCCACGTTGCTGAAGCCTTCCTGGACCAGGATCGTCGCAACGTCTTCGCCGACATCCAGTTTTTCCATGAAGTTTTCCAGAACCTTTTGTGATTCTTCTTCACTTTTCTTCTCAGCATCCTCGACGGTCAGGACGTTCAGCTCCCACCCAGACAGCTCACTGGCCAAACGAACGTTCTGTCCGCCCCGACCAATCGCCTGCGAAAGATTGGATTCCTCGACAGCGATGTCCATGGCCTGGCGCTCTTCATCCACCACGATGGAGGACACCTCGGCCGGCGCCATGGCATTGATGACGAACTGCGCTGGATTATCATCCCAGAGAATGATGTCGATACGCTCACCGGCCAGTTCGTTGGAAACCGCTTGCACGCGAGATCCGCGCATGCCTACACAGGCGCCAATTGGGTCTGTTCTACTGTCATTGGACCGTACTGCGATTTTTGCTCGCCGCCCTGGATCGCGAGCACCACCCATGATGGTGATCAGACCCTGACCTATTTCAGGAACTTCAAGCTCAAACAAGGCAATCAGAAATTCCTTGATGGTTCGACTGGCAAACAACTGTGGCCCACGGGTCTCAGCCTTGACTTCAAAGAGAAAAGCCCTCAAACGGTCGCCCGGGCGCACCATCTCTCCCTGGATCATGTGACGTTGCGGGATAAACGCCTCAGCGTTGCTACCGAGATCGAGGTAAACGTTGCCGCGTTCAATGCGCTTGACGATGCCATTAATCAGCTCACCTTCACGATCCTGGAAGGCTTCGACGACTTGGGCCCGCTCTGCTTCACGCACTCGCTGGACGATGACCTGCTTCGCGGCCTGCGCGGCGATCCTGCCGAAAGCCACGTTTTCCATTGGCTCCTCGATAAAATCACCCACCTGCAGCTCTGCATTTTGCTCCTGCGCGCTGGTGAGAATGATCTGGGCCTCCTCGGACTCCATTTCATCATCATCAGCGATCACCTCCCCTCGACGGAAAGTTTCATAATCTCCGGTGTCGCGATCGATTTGCACGCGAACGTCAATCTCATCGCCGCTGCGTTTGCGCGCCGCCGATGCGAGCGCCAATTCAATGGCCTCGAAAATTACACTTGGTTCGACGCCCTTCTCGTTGGACACCGCCTCAACTACCAGCAGTATTTCTTTACTCATTGTTCGAAAACCCCACAGGGAGACATCTCGTTTAAACCTCGGCCTTGACGTCCTTGCCAGACATCAGACCATCATAATCCGGAACCAGCCGTGCCTTGGCCACGTTATCAAAGGCCAAAAGCACTTTTTCGCCATCCTGCTCCAACTTTACGTGTCCATCTTCAACGCCCAGGATGCGACCCTTGAATTTGCGTCGCTGGTCTACAGGTGCGTACACGGTAATTTTTGCCTCTTCGCCGACAAACTTCAGATACTGCTCCGGCGTGAACAGTGGCCTGTCCAGCCCTGGCGAACTGATCTCCAGGTTGTACTGACCCGAAATCGGGTCTTCCACATCCAGCAAGGCGGCGACCTCGCCACTGACCTCGCCACAATCAGCAAGGTCAATGCCCCGCTCATGATCAATGTAAATCCGCAGCACCGCGTTCTTTGACTGGCCCGTGTATTCAAGCCCAACAAATTCAAAGCCCAGATCCTCGATCAGGGGCTGGAGCAGCTGGATCAGTTTTCTCGTGGCCACGCATTCTCCAGTTCATCGGACACAAAAAAAGGGCCTAACAGCCCTTGCGAATAGCTGCCCAAAACAAGGGCCGCCCTCTATGGCCCACAAAGGGCAAGCGCGAATGACTTACTTCATCTAACGTTCCACTCGTCGCAAGAGTCGCCGGAATTTTCCAGCAAAATCAAAAAGGCCCCTGCTGGGGCCTTCTTGCCAAAATCGTGCACAGACCCGGATCTGTCGCGATTTCTCGGACTTGGTAGCGGGGGCAGGATTCGAACCTGCGACCTTCGGGTTATGAGCCCGACGAGCTGCCAGACTGCTCCACCCCGCATCAGCAGGATGGCAATGATAAAGAGTCACTCATGCAATTTCAAGGCCCGCAACAGTCCGGACAGGGGTTGTCTGTCAAAGCCTGAAACTCAGCATACACAGACCAATCAACGAACTGGAGAATACGCCCAGCCCGAGCATGAGCAGTCCGTTAAGGGAGATGGCCGCACCGAAGTCCAGTGGCACGGTATTAAAGCCCTCGGACTCCGGATCATCGAAATACATCACTTTGACCACACGCAGGTAGTAAAAGGCCCCAACCACCGAGAACACGACCGCCAGCACGGCAAGAGACAAATGGCCGGCATCCAGTGCAGCCTTGATCACAAGCCACTTGGCCCAGAAGCCAACAAATACCGGAACGCCCGCCATGGAAAACATCACCATGGCCATGATCGCGGCATACCAGGCGTTACGTTGATTGAGGCCCTTGAAGTCAGATATGTTCTCCGCCTCGATGCCTCGCTCCGACAAAAGGATGACCATTCCAAACCCTGCGGCGGACATCAACGCGTAGACGATCACGTAAAACATCGCCGCACCATAACCATAAGCCGTACCAGGCAGCAGCCCCAAAAGAACAAACCCCATGTGCGACACGGTCGAGTATGCGAGCATGCGCTTAATATTGGTCTGCATAATGGCGGCAAGATTCCCGATTACGAGCGAAAGCGTCGCGAGCAAGATCAGCATCTGGGCCCAATCCGTGTGCAATGCCTGCATGCCACCTGAAAGCAGCCTGAAAGCCATGGCAAATGCTGCCAGCTTGGGCACGGAGGCAATGAACGCGGTTACGGCTACAGGGGCGCCCTGATAGACGTCCGGAACCCACATGTGGAATGGCGCTACGCCGAGTTTAAACGCCAATCCCGCCACCATGAAGACCAGCCCAAGCACCAGCAGAATGTCATCTGAACCGGATGCGGCGACGGCTTCGTGTATGACCGTCAACTGAAGACTGCCCGTCGCGCCATAGATCATGGACATGCCATACAAAAGCATTCCGGATGCCATGGAGCCCAGCACGAAGTACTTCATGGCGGATTCAGATCCGAGGCGTGAATCCCGGTTAAAGGCCACCAGTGCATAAGAAGGCAATGAAATCAGCTCAAGGCCCAGGTACACCATGACGAGGCTGTTCGCTGAGATCAGTAACATCACGCCAAGCAGCGCGAACAGGGTAAGCGTGTAGAAATCCCCGCGGAACAGGTTGAAACTGCGCAGGTAGTATTTCGAATAGGTATACACCAGGGCGAGCGTTGCGTAGGCGAAGTATTTCAATACATCGCCCATCGGGTCGCGAACGAAGGTGTCATTGAATGCTGTCATCGACCAGATACCGCCAGCGTGATAATCACGCCCGGTCAGGAAAGCTGCAAAAACCAGCGTTACAATAGCCAGAAAGTGGATCATTCCGCGGCGTTGTTCACCGATAAACTGATCGGCGCAAAGTATGACGCAGGCCATCAGCAGGACCCATATTTCCGGTGCAGCGAGCATCATTTGAGAGGCGTTCATGTCAAGCGACCTTCGATTTCATGATGTGGTCCAGCAAGCCGGACACAGAGCTGTGCATCAACTCGACCAATGGCTGCGGCCAGAGCCCGACGATCAGTACCGCGGCAGCCAGCACGCCAAGAACCAATGCCTCACGGGCATTGATATCCTGCAATTCGCCAACCCTGTAATTGGTTACCTTGCCAAAGATCACCCGTTTGACCAACCACAGGCTGTAAGCTGCTCCCAGCACCAGCGTCATGCCCGCCAGGAATGCATACCAGAAGTTGGCCTGGAAAGCGGCCAGAATGACCATGAACTCTCCAACGAATCCACTGGTTCCGGGCATCCCGGAATTGGCAAGCAGGAACAGAACGGCAAAAAGCGCAAACCACGGCATGGTGTTGGCCACACCGCCATAGTCTTTGATCTGTCGACTGTGAACACGGTCATAAAGCACGCCAACGCACAGGAACAGCGCCCCTGATATGAAGCCGTGAGACACCATCTGAACCATCGCACCTTCAACACCCAAAGCTGCTGCCTGGTTACCCTGAGCATTTCGAAAAATGGCGAAGGCGATAAACAAGCCCAGGGTGACAAAGCCCATATGTGAAATTGAGGAATACGCGATCAACTTCTTCATATCCTCCTGGGCGAGGGCCACGAAGCCGATGTACACGACGGCAATCAGGGACAGGGCGATAACGAACCCATCCAGCGCGGAAGAGGCGTCTGGCGCGATGGGAAGACTGAATCGGATAAAGCCATAACCGCCAATTTTCAACATGATGGCCGCCAGGATTACAGAACCGCCGGTCGGTGCCTCGACGTGAGCGTCAGGCAACCAGGTGTGAACTGGCCACATAGGAATTTTGACTGCGAACGCAGCAAGGAATCCGAGAAACAACCATTTCTGAACGGTCAGGCTCAGTGGAAACTCATGCCAGCCCTGGATATCCCAACTTCCCGTTTGTATGTACAGATAGATCAACCCGATCAACATGAACACCGAGCCCAGGAAGGTGTACAGGAAGAACTTGATCGTCGCGTACACACGACGCGCGCCGCCCCACATGCCGATCACGATAAACATCGGAATGAGCATCGCCTCGAAAAACACGTAAAACAGCAAGGCATCCAGGGCACTGAATACCCCGACCATCAGTCCCTCCATCACCAGGAAGGCGGCCATGTACTGGTGCACCTGTTTCTGAATGACCTGCCAGCCAGCAATGACCACGATGACGCCAAAAAAGGTTGTCAGGAGGATAAGGGGCACCGCGAACCCGTCCACCCCGAGGTGATAATTGATATTCAGCAATTCGATCCAGGGCGAGAGTTCGACCCACTGCATGACCGCAGTAGCGCGATCGAAACCGGTGAACAACTTGAGACTGAACACAAAGGTGAATGCGGCAATGATCAACGCCAGCCACCGCGCCATGACGGGGCGTTGCGGCCCGGCGAGCAGGACCGCGACCCCACCCAGCAGGGGCAGCCAGATCAGTGTGCTCAGCAAGGGCAATCCAGAGCCGCTCATCACAACACCACCTTGGCGCCAACAAGGACAATCAAACCGATAATCATCGCAAACGCGTAGTCATAGAGATGACCCGTCTGCCAGCGGCGCACCTGCGCTGCAAACCAGTTCACTGCTCTTGCCGAACCATTGACCAGCCACCCATCGATGAAACCTGCGTCAGCCCGTTTCCATAATCCAGCGCCCAACCGCACCCCGCCTTCGGCGAAGAACTTCTGGTAAAACTCGTCAAAATAGTACTTGTGGTCGAGCAGGCGATGCAGCACAGGAATTCGATTCTGCACCTTCCCAGCCAAATTGGGCCGGATGCGGTAAATGATCGTCGCTACCACAAAACCTGCCAGCATCAGCCAGAACGGCGCGGTTTGCACGCCGTGCAAGGCCATCGCTGTGGGGCCATGAAATTCGCGGGAGAGTTGCGCGAGAACGTCGTTCGATTCTCGAACGGTGATCGAGTCTGCGAGCCAGTCCCCAAAAAGCACGGGCTCAATCGTGTACCAGCCGATCAGGACCGAGGGGATCGCAAGCAGCACAAGAGGAACAGTCACGACCCAGGGTGACTCCTTCGGCGAGTGGGCCAACTGTCCTGGCGGTGGGTGATCATCGTCTGTATCGACCACCTTCCAGCGCGGCATACCGTGGAATGTCATGTAGAGCAACCTGAAACTGTACAGCGAGGTGATCAACACACCGAGCAGCACGGCCATGTAGGCGATATCATGACCCCATCGATCAGACAGGGCGACGGCTTCGATGATCGCATCCTTGGAATAGAACCCGGAGAAGAACGGAAATCCGACCAATGCCAACGTGCCGAGCCACCCGGTGGCCCAGGTCAACGGCATGGCTTTACGTAACCCGCCCATGTAACGCATGTCCTGCGCATGATGCAGTGCAATGATGACGGAACCGGCACCGAGAAACAGCAGGGCCTTGAAAAATGCGTGCGTCATCAGGTGGAAAATGGCGGCCGAATAGGCAGACACGCCCAGCGCGACGGTCATGTAGCCTAACTGGGACAAGGTCGAGTAGGCGATCACCCGCTTAATGTCGTTTTGAACAATACCGATCATTCCCATGGCGACAGCTGTGAATGCACCTGTGAGCATCACGAAGCTCAAAGCCGCATCACTTTGCTCAAACAGGGGCGACATGCGTGCGACCATGAAAATGCCCGCGGTGACCATGGTGGCCGCGTGAATCAACGCAGAAATCGGGGTAGGGCCTTCCATAGAATCCGGCAACCAGACATGGAGCGGAGCCTGGGCCGATTTGCCCATTGCTCCGATGAACAGGCAGATGCAGATGAAGGTCATCATGCGCCACTCGCTCTGGCCAAAAATGCTGATGGTCTCATCCTTATGCTGCGCGATACCGGTAAAAACCTCGCCATAATCCAGCGATCCGAAAACCATCACAATCGCGGCGATACCCAGCAGAAAACCAAAATCCCCCACGCGATTGACCAGGAATGCCTTCAGGTTAGCGCGGATGGCAGATTCCTTTTTGAACCAGAACCCGATCAGCAGATATGAAACGAGACCGACTGCTTCCCAGCCGAAAAACAGCTGCATGAAGTTGTTCGACATCACCAGCATCAGCATGGCGAAAGTGAACAGGTTGATGTAACTGAAGAATCGCTGATAACCTGGATCGTCCCGCATGTAACCGATGGTGTAGATATGAACCATCAGGGACACAAAGGTCACAACCGTCATCATGAGCGTGGTCAGGTGGTCGATGAGAAAACCCACTTCGAAGCGAAGCCCGTCCACCACCATCCACGTATATATGCTGATGTTCTCCACTCCTATTTCGCCCATGATCTGCATTCGCAGCACGTGCAGCGACAGCAAGCAGGATCCCGCCACCGCCAGAATGGTCACCCAGTGTGCACCACTGCGAGGGATCTGATTCCGGGCAAGACCCGAGATCAGGGAACCAACGAGCGGCAGCAAGGGTATCAACAGGAGTGTTGTTTGCAGTGACATCAAGTCAGCCTCTCAAGTCATCCAGTTCTGCGACGTTAATGGTCTTGCGGTTTCGGAACAGAACCACCAGGATGGCCAACCCGATGGCTGCTTCGGCAGCCGCCACGGTCAGAATGAAAAACACGAAGACCTGTCCATCCAGGTTGTCCATGAAACGGGAAAAGGTCACAAAGTTCATATTCACGGCGAGCAACATCAATTCGATGCACATCAACAGGATGATGACGTTTTTTCGGTTCAGAAAAATCCCCGCTACGCTGAGACAGAACAACAGGGCGCCGAGCGTCAGAAAGTGAGCAATCGTCAGCATCTTCAGGGCCCCCGCTCGTCGTTTGGTGACTCGGAAGGCATTGAGACCAGTCGTACCCGTTCTTCGCGGCGGACACGGACCTGCCGGGCTGGGCTCTGCACCTTGACGCCCTCACGCTTTCTCAATGTCAGTGCGATGGCGGCGACGATCGCGACCAGCAAAATGATTCCAGCGACCTCGAAAGGCAACAGGAATTGGGTGTATAGCCATTCCCCTACCGCCTGGGTATTGCTGTAGCCTGGGTCGGCACTCACAGGTTCAGGATAGGCCCCGGCCTCAAATCTACCGCGGGACCAGATCACCGTGATGAGTTCGGCAGCCATGAGCGCCGCAACCAGGAGACCCACCGGCAAATAGCGGATGAATCCCTCCTTGAGCGGAGCGATATTGATGTCCAGCATCATGACCACGAAAAGGAACAGCACCATAACGGCACCCACGTACACCACGACCAGCACAATGGCCAGGAACTCCGCTTCAAGCAACAGCCAGATCGCGGCGGCGGTGAAAAAGGTCAGAATCAGGAATAAGGCGGCATACACCGGGTTGCGCACGCTGATCACCATGACTGCTGAACCCAGCATCACCAGCGAAAACAGGTAGAAAACGGCTTCCTGCATCGAGAAGTCAGTCATCGGTACGCCGCATCCTGTTCACGGTTGGCTGCGATTTGCGCCTCGAGTCGGTCACCAATCGCCAGCAATTGCTGCTTGTCGACGACCTGCTCATCCCGATTCTCCATGTGGAACTCCATGAGGTCAGTCAACACAATAGAGTCGACCGGGCAGGACTCCTCGCAGTATCCGCAGTAAATACATTTAAACAGGTCAATATCGTATCGGGTCGTCCGACGCGAGCCATCCTCGCGTTGCGTGGAGTCGATGGTAATCGCCAGCGCGGGACATACCGCCTCACACAGCTTGCAGGCAATGCATCGTTCTTCCCCATTGGGATAACGGCGTAAAGCATGCAGCCCTCTGAATCGGTTCGATTTGGGTGTTTTTTCCTCCGGATAGCGGATCGTGAACTTGGGCTGGAAAAAATACCGTAGGGTCACGCTCAGACCCTTGAAGAGTTCCAGCAATAACAGGCTTCTGAAATAACGTGTGATCGTACTCATCAGCTTAACTTCCTTTCACCACGATGCCGCCCACTGACATGAGCGCGGCAACCAGTATCCAGACGATCGTAATCGGAACAAACACCTTCCAGCCCAGGCGCATGATCTGGTCATAGCGATAGCGCGGAAAGGTCGCCCTCAGCCAAAGAAACATGAACATGAACATCGACATCTTGGCGAGGAACCACAAAACCCCGGATTGCCCAAGCAAGGTGTCGCCCAGCACGGGAACGTTCTCAAACGGAGACAACCAGCCGCCCAGGAACAACAGCGCAGTCAGCGCCGACATCATGATCATGTTGGCGTATTCGGCCAGGAAAAACACGGCGAACGTCGAGCCCGAATACTCGACATGGAAACCCGCGACAATCTCCGATTCACCCTCGGCGACATCGAAAGGCGCCCGGTTTGTTTCCGCGACACCGGCAATGAAATAAATGATGAACAAGGGGAAGAGCGGGAACCAGAACCAGTCAAAAATACCGCCCTGCTGGCTCAGTACGATGCCTGAAAGGTTAAGCGTTCCAGACATAATTAAAACGCCCACCAGTGCGAAGCCCATCGCGATTTCATAAGAAACGATCTGGGCAGCTGATCGCATTGCGCCCAAGAATGCATATTTGGAGTTTGACGCCCAACCCGCGATGATGACGCCATATACGCCCAGCGAGGTCATTGCCAGGATGTACAGGAGCCCCGCGTTGATATCGGAGAGCACGAGGTCTTCACTGAATGGGATCACGGCCCAGGCGGCGAATGCCGGCGCCAGTGAGAGAATCGGAGCAAGCAGAAACAGGAAGCGATTCGAATTGTCTGGAAGAATCACTTCCTTCAGAAGTAATTTGAAAACGTCCGCGAAGGGTTGGGCGAGCCCCCATAACTTGAAGCCAAGTATTCCAACGCGATTCGGTCCCATCCTGGCTTGCATGAATCCGATCACCCGCCGCTCGGCGTAGGTGAAATAGGCCACAGTCAGAATCAGCGGCACCATGATCATCAGGATCTTGATGACAATCCACGCAAAATCGAGAATTGTGTCGATCATTCTGCGCGCTCCACATTGATTTCAGCCACGAGTGGCCCGAGCGACCACGTCTCCTGCGTGGCTCCGGCCAGCCAGACAGAGCCCGGCGCTACCGCGCTCAATTGGCGGATTGGCAAGTCGACGGCGGTCGTGTTCCGGCTAATGCGGGCGAGGTCGCCATCCACCAAACCGAGGGCCTGACAGTCTGCGGGGTTCAGGCCAGCGAATGCACAATCGGCATGCGTGCTGTCCTGCAGCGGCGCAGACCTGCGACACAGGGCGTCGGCCGCGTACATCGGGATTTCACCAGCGCGGTACATTGAACCTTTCATGGGCGCAATTGCTGCATTCCAGTCTGCATTTTCGGGGACTCCCTCAAGCGCCTGAGCCATGTCGGCCTGCACGTCGTGCAAGTCAACTTGGTCGAATCCCTCGAGACCCAATTCAGCGCCCAGTCGTCGCAGGATTTTCCACCCGGGGCGGCTCTCTCCTGAGACCGAACCCGCGGCAGAAAAGGTTTTAACTTCACCATCAATATTGTGGAGGCTGCCCTCGCTCTCCGCGATTGGCGCAAGCGGCAGCAAAACATCAGCATGCTCAAGCAGTGCCGGCGAGGCGAAACTGCAAACCGCAACGACGGAATTGGATTCTGCCAAGCTAGCAATCAGCGCCTCGGGATCGAAAGTATCGAATTCAGGCTCAAAATCCCAGATCAGAAAAGCACCCGGCTCGCGCATCATTTCCAGCGCCGACTGGCCTGGGGAAACTGTGTTGCCGCCGGGTCCGGCCTGCGGGATTGCGCCAGCCCGGTAGGCACCGACCGGGTTGCCGCCAAATGGCAAGATATTCAGTGCCTGCCCTGTGGCGCTTGCGATGTAGGCGGCGACCTGGCGAATCGCCGCAGCCTGAGGGTGAATGTGCGCGAACTGCCCCACCATCACAAGACCCCGCTCCGCGGCGGCCAATTGGGCAGCAATCGCTTCGTGAGTCTCGTTCCCCGGAGTTTCAGCCACTGAGTCGGCGATGCCGCCTGGCAGAGCTTGCTTCGATTCGCGAAACACTGCGCCAGCGATTGCGAGCAACTCGCCCAGTAACTCTTGTGGCGCTGCAGTCAGGGCATGTTCAAAATCAAAATGCGACGGCCATGCCACTGGGTTAAGCCCCATGATCTTGCCTCCGGCCCGCCAGGCCTGGCGCACGCGGTGCCCGATGATCGGCGCTTCGTGGCGAATATGGCTGCCCACGAGCAGCACCGCGTCCGCGCAAGATATCTCCGCCACGGACATGCCAAAAAGCGGTTTGGAAGCGCGAACGGGATCATCTGAAAAATCACACTCACGCAGCCGGTGGTCGATATTGGGGCTGCCAAGCGCCCGGGTCATGCGTTGCCCCAAGAAGTATTCTTCTGTTGACGATGACGCCCCGAACAGTGCCTTCAGGGAAGATCCGGCCTCTTTTAACGCACTTGCGGCGGCCTTGATGGCATCTGACCAACTCGCCGTTTGCCACTTTCCATCCACGCGAATTTGCGGCGCCAGCAAGCGGTCAGCGGCCTGCAGGCCGAAATGACTATAGCGGTCCCGATCCGACAACCAGGTCTCATTGCGCGCTTCATTTTTCTTTGGTACCGCTCTGAGAATCTGTCCGCGACGGTTGTGGTAGTACAGTTCGGAACAGACCGCATCATGGGCAGACTGGGCCGGTTTGGCCATCAACTCCCATGCCCGGGCGGAGAAACGAAAGGGCTTATTGGTCAGCGCCCCCACCGGGCACAAATCGATGACGTTGCCCGAGAGTTCGGAGTCAATACTGCGCTCAATGCAGGTCCCAATTTCCAATCGGTCGCCGCGGCCAGAGCCCCCCATTTCCTGGGTGCCCGCAATCTCGTCGAGGAAACGAACACAGCGCGTGCAATGGATACAGCGAGTCATGTCGGTTTTTACAAGACTGCCCACATTTTTGTCTTTGACGACCCGTTTACGTTCAGTGAATCTCGAAACGGACCGCCCATAGCCCATGGCAAGGTCCTGAAGCTCACACTCACCACCCTGATCGCAAATCGGACAATCCAGCGGATGGTTGATCAGCAGGAACTCCATCACTCCATGCTGGGCATCAATGGCACGTCGGGATCGGGTGAAGATTTTCATCCCGTCCATGACAGGCGTTGCGCAAGCGGGTAACGGTTTCGGGGCCTTCTCGACATCAACCAGGCACATGCGACAGTTTGCCGCAATACTGAGTTTTTCGTGGTAGCAGAACCGAGGCACTTCGATCCCGGCACGGTCGGTTGCCTCGATAATCATCGAATTCTTGGGTACCTGCATCGGCTGACCATCAACTTCGATACCCACCATCTCAACGGCTTCTCGCTCCAGCGTGCTCATGCGGCCTGGCCCTCCGACATTGCCCGTTCAGGCCCGTCGACAACAGATCGACCGTGCTTAATGAAGTATTCGAACTCGTGCCAGAAATGCCGCAGCATGCCCTGTACAGGCCAGGCAGCAGTCTCGCCGAATGCGCAGATGGTATGGCCTTCGATTTGGCCTGCAGCGGATTTGAGTAGCCGCAGATCCTCCATTCGGCCCTCGCCGTCCACGATGCGCTGCAAGACCCGGTGCATCCAGCCAGTACCCTCACGGCACGGTGTGCATTGCCCACAGGATTCCATGTGATAGAAACGAGCGATGCGCGTGCACGCACGGACCATGCAGGTGGTCTCATCCATGACGATCACCGCCCCAGAACCCAGTCCGGAACCGGCCTTGCTCAGTGCATCAAAATCCATGGTCAAGTCCAGCATGGTGTCCGCTGGCAATACCGGCATGGAAGATCCTCCGGGAATGACGGCCTTTAACGCATTGCCATTGCGCACACCGCCGGCCATCTCGAGCAAATCCCTGAATGGCGTGCCCAGGGGGATCTCGAAATTGCCCGGCTGGTTGACATGACCGGAGACGGAAAACACCTTGGGTCCGCCGTTATTCGGTTTGCCCAGGCCCAGGAACCACTCTCCACCATTACGCAGAATGGCAGGAACCGATGCCAGCGTCTCGGTGTTGTTGATCGTCGTGGGCTTGCCGTAGAGACCGAAATTGGCAGGGAAAGGCGGCTTGAAACGAGGTTGTCCTTTTTTACCCTCGAGGGACTCCATCAGGGCGGTCTCCTCACCGCAGATGTAGGCTCCTGCGCCCAAAACGGCGTGAATTTCCATGTCAACGCCCGAGCCCAGGATATTCTCTCCCAGCAATCCGGCTTCACGGGCCTCAGTCAAGGCCTGTTCGAAACGCTCGAAGGGCTCATGATGAAACTCGCCGCGCAAATAGTTGTAGGCAACGGTTACACCCATGGCATAAGCGGCAATAGCCATTCCCTCGATCACCGCATGCGGATTGAAGCGAAGAATGTCACGGTCCTTGCAGGTTCCTGGCTCTGATTCATCCGAATTGCAGAGGAGGTATTTCTGCACCGGGGCTGACCGCGGCATGAAACTCCATTTCAGACCTGCCGGAAACCCGGCGCCGCCACGACCACGAAGCGCTGAGGCCTTGACCTCCTCGATAATTTCCTCGGGAGATGTTTTTTCCTCCAGGATTCGGCGCCACGCCAGGTAACCATCGATCTCAAGGTAAGAATCAAGGCTCCAGGGTTCATCCAGTTCACGGGTGGTGAATACGACGTTGTGCTTTGCCATTGCTCAGTCCAGGCTGTCCAGGATCTGGTCTATTTTTTCCGGATCCAGGTGTTCATGGTAATGACCGTCCACGACCATCATTGGCGCGCCACAGCACGCCGCAAGACATTCCTCTTCAACGACCAGGGTGATTCGACCATCATCGGTGGTCTCACCGAGTTTGACCCCCAATCGTTGTTCAACATGCTTGACGATATCCTCTGATCCATTCAACCAGCAGGAAATGTTGGTGCAGATGTTGACCTTGTGACGCCCTACCGGTTCGTTATGAAACATCGAGTAAAAACTCGCCACTTCGAACGCCCAAACCGGGGGCAGCTCCAGATATTCCGCCACGGCCTCAATGACTTCACGGCTAAGCCAGCCGCCATTTTGTTCCTGCGCTGCCATCAATGACTGGATCAGAGCGGAACGTTTCTGTTCGGGTGGAAACTTCGCCACCCAATGGTCAATGGCTTGCCGGGTGACCTCGTTCAAAAGGGTTTGATCGCTCATCGGTCAACCTCTCCGAACACGATATCCATGGTGCTGATGATTGCGACAACATCAGCCAACATGTGTCCTTTGGACATTTCGTCCATCGCCGCCAGGTGTGCAAAACCTGGAGCACGGAGATGGACCCTAAATGGTTTGTTGGCCCCATCGGAAACCAGGTAGCAGCCGAACTCTCCTTTTGGCGCCTCGATGGCCGCGTAGGTTTCCCCTTTGGGAACGCAGTAGCCTTCCGTGAACAGCTTGAAGTGATGACTCAGGGCTTCCATGTCATCTTTCATTTCTTCACGGGTGGGCGGAATCACTTTGAAGTTCTTGGACATCACATGCCCTGGATGAGCGCGCAACCACTCGACGCACTGCAAAATGATCTTGGCTGATTGACGCATTTCCTCAACCCGCACCAGGTAGCGATCGTAGCAGTCGCCGCCGACACCCACGGGAATGTCAAACTCGAGTTTCGGGTACATCGCGTAGGGTTGCTTGCGTCTTAGGTCCCACTCAACGCCCGAACCCCGCAACATGGGACCGGTGAACCCGAGTTGCAGTGCCCGCTCGGGTGAGACAACTCCGATGCCGACATTTCTCTGTTTCCAGATCCGATTGTCAGTCAGCAGAGTCTCGTAATCATCGACCTTTGAAGGGAAGTCACTGGCGAAGGCCTCTATAAAGTCGAGCAGGCTGCCCTCGCGCCATTCATTTTTGCGTTTCAGGTCTTTGCCCTTGGTCCACGGAGACTCGCGATACTGGGGCATTTGATCTGGCAGGTCCCGGTAGACTCCGCCAGGACGGTAATAGCTCGCATGCATACGGGCTCCCGAAGCGGCTTCATACATGTCCAGAATCATCTCTCGCTCACGAAAGGCGTACAGGAACAAGGTCATGGCGCCAAGGTCCAGCCCGGCCGCACCAATCCAGAGCAAGTGATTACCGATGCGAGTGATCTCATCGAACATGGTCCGGATGTACTGCGCCCTGATCGGCGCCTCGATATCGAGCAGTTGCTCAATAGCGCGCACATAGGCGTGTTCATTACACATCATCGACATGTAATCCAGCCGGTCCATGTAGCCGATGGCCTGGTTGAACGGCTTGGTCTCGGCCAACTTTTCAGTGGCTCGATGCAGAAGCCCGATGTGCGGATCCGCGCGCACCACCGACTCTCCATCCATCTCGAGCACCAAGCGCAGAACACCGTGTGCCGCAGGATGCTGCGGTCCGAAGTTCATCGTATAACTGTTGATTTCACCCATGGCTTTTACTCTGTGCCCGCTGCATCCTGATCAGCGGCTTCCTCTGCCGCCCGGTCAATCTCATCCGCCTTGTAGCGGGCGTCTTCCCGGATCACGCGAGGCACAAGCACCCGGGGCTCGATTTCCACGGGCTCGTACACGACGCGTTTTTGATCCTCGTCATAGCGCACGGAAACATTTCCGATCAGCGGAAAGTCTTTTCGGAATGGATGGCCGTTGAATCCATAGTCAGTGAGCAAGCGTCGCAGGTCTGGATGGCCCTCGAAAACGATACCGTAAAGATCAAAAGCTTCGCGTTCGTACCAATTTGCCGAACTCCACACATCCACGAGTGAGGGCAGCGTTGGAAAGCCTTCATCCGGGGCGAAGGTTCGCATGCGTAGACGCCAGTTGTGACGGACTGACAACAGGTGAACGACGACAGCAAATCGACGAGGCGCGTGCTCCGCGGCGGGTAACTCATGCCATTTGAAACGTCCTGGACCGAGGTCATCGATGCCTCGGCTGAATCCCTCGCTGGTGGCGTGCCCCGTCTCCCACTCGTCGCCACCAAACCCCAGGTAATCAATACCGGCCAGGTCAGTCATCTGCTCGAACGACAAGGCGGCGTCATCGCGCAGTGTTCGCGCTGTCTCGATCCAATCCTCGGTGCTCACTTCCAGGGTCAGAACGGTTTCAGCCTCACCGCTCAGGGCGAGATCGGACCCGAGTCGTTCCAGCAGCGCATTGGCCAATGCAGACGTTTCCATAGATGCCTCTGGCTATCGGGCAATCGTGTTGGTTCGGCGGATTTTCTTCTGCAACTGCAGAATGCCGTAGATTAGGGCTTCAGCCGTTGGTGGGCATCCCGGCACGTAAATATCGACGGGCACAATCCGGTCGCAGCCACGCGTGACCGCATACGAATAGTGATAGTAGCCACCCGCATTAGCGCAGGAACCCATGGAGATCACCCATTTCGGATCGGGCATCTGGTCGTAAACCTTGCGCAGCGCGGGCGCCATCTTATTCGTCAAAGTACCCGCCACAATCATCACGTCAGATTGCCGTGGACTGGGACGATAAATGACTCCGAACCGATCCAAATCATATCGAGAGGCGCCGGCATGCATCATTTCCACGGCGCAGCAGGCAAGACCGAAGGTCACCGGCCACAGCGATCCCGTCCTTGCCCAGTTTATGAGCGAGTCAAGCGATGTCGTCACCACACCCCGCTGCAGCAGCGGGTTCTCGTCAGCGTTAGGCCGCAGGATATCCTCGACCTGTCCCAGACTGGTCACTCCCATTCCAGCGCACCCCTCTTCCAGACAATAAAGAACCCAATCACCAACTCAAGGACAAACACCACCATCGCAATGATCCCGAGCATCCCCAGCTTGTCCAGTGCGACGGCCCAGGGAATGAAGAACGCGATTTCCAGGTCAAAAATAATGAATAGAATCGCAACAAGGTAGAAGCGCACGTCAAATTTCATACGGGTGTCTTCAAAGGCCTCGAAGCCGCATTCATACGGCGAGAGCTTCTCGGAGTCCGGGCGTCTTGGTCCCAGGATTCCCCCCAGGGAGACCAGTACAACACCCAAGCCTGTCGAAATGGCGATAAAAATCAGAATAGGCAGATAGTCTGCGAGCATAACAACCCTTAATCTCGTTGGTCGGCGCCTCAGTCGCCGATTTTAAATGGTGCCCAAGGCCGGACTCGAACCGGCACGGCTTTCGCCACTACCCCCTCAAGATAGCGTGTCTACCAATTCCACCACTTGGGCTCTTCGTTAAGTCACCTGTGCGCCAGCTCGGAAGTCACTCTCAATTGTCAGGATTGTCTTCCAGATCGCTCGCGGGAGGCATTGCCTCTTCCATTTCGGGCAGGTCATCGGTGGCTTCCGGCTGCGCCGGCGAGTCCATCATCGGCAGGTCGCTGATGGTGTCCGTTTCCTCCACCAAAGGCATATCGAGCGTCTCCTCCATCGCTGCCGGAGCGCCCACAACGCCAAGATCGGCTTCTTCTGGAGCTGACACGCTTCGAGACACGATCACCGCCATGCTCAGACTGATGAGGCAGAACGACAATGATAGAATCCAGGTCGTTCGGGAGAGAAATGAGCCCGCGCCGCGGGAGCCGAAGACAGTGCCTGATGCGCCGCTTCCGAAGGCCGCACCCGCAGTCGCACCGGGACCCCGTTGGACCAATATGAACGCCACCATGGCAATGGCGATGAGTACGTGAAATATATTAAGTACATTCATTATTGAATCTCTCTCATGAGGCCAATGCGCGATAAATCGCCAGGAAGTCCTCCGCTGTCAAGGAAGCGCCACCGACAAGTCCGCCATCGATGTCTTCCCGCGCAAATAATTCGGCGGCGTTTGAGCCTTTGACACTACCGCCGTAAAGAATTCGCAGTTGACCCGCAATTGTAGCATCCAGGAGTGCAAATTTGTTGCGAATGAAGGCATGAACTGCCTGCGCCTGCTCCGGCGACGCGGTGTGCCCTGTACCGATCGCCCAGACCGGTTCGTAAGCCACGATCGAATTTTCGAATCTCGAAACGTCCCCGGAATCGATCACGGCATCAAGCTGTTCTGCGACCACATTTTCAGTTTCACCCGCCTGTCTTTGCTCGAGTGTCTCGCCAACGCACAAAATCGGGGTCAATCCTGCCTTCTGGGCAGCGCTGAAGCGTTCAGCGACCTCGGCACTGCTTTCTCTGTAGAGGCTGCGTCGCTCTGAGTGTCCAACCAACACGTACTGGCAACCGAATTCCCTTAACATTGAGCCCGATACTTCGCCGGTGTGAGCACCTTGCGCGTTCGGATTCAAAGTCTGACCTCCCCAGGCAAGTGCGCTGTCCGCCGCAAGGCTCTGAACCAGCGGCAGGTAGGGAAAAGGGGGGAATACGACCAAGTCTGCGGATACGTGCTCATCCACACCCCGGAGGATACCTCCAACCAGTCTTTCAATCATGGTCCTCGAACCATGCATCTTCCAATTGCCTGCAACCATGATCTGGCGCATAACCCACACCCCGTCAATGCCTCACGAAAGAGCGCGCAAGGATACCGAGCAGACCCTCTCGGGGCAAGCCAATTTATCAGACAAATTGTCTTCGCTATGGTGTAGGATGTGCACCGGTTAGTGTCCTGGTTCACCGATGTCAACTGAAAACAGCGCATCCGACGGTAACACGCCCTGGGCATTGGTTACCGGAGCTTCCTCGGGAATTGGTCTGGAGTTCGCCCGGCAACTTGCAGCCGAGGGCTATGACCTCGTGCTGACGGCGCGTCGTGCCGAGCTGATGGCAGCACTCGCCGCCGAACTGCATGAAGCGCATGGCACACAGGCTTTGGTCATTCCCGCTGACCTTGCGGAAGCATCCGCACCCGCAGAGATCGTCCAGCGAATTGAGGCCTCCGGCATTCACATAGAATTTCTCGTGAACAACGCCGGCTACGGGCTGCCCGGGCGATACAGTGATTGCGATTGGAAAGATCATGCCCGTTTTATCCAGATCATGACGACCGCGGTATGCGAACTGACCTGGCGATTGCTGGGCCCCATGCAACGCGCGGGCCGTGGCTATATCATCAACGTGGCTTCTGTCGCCGGATTGATTCCGGGATCGGAGGGCCATACCTTGTATGCGGCAAGCAAAGCGTACCTTGTGCGCTTCAGCGAATCGCTCGCGCTGGAAAACGAACGCCTTGGGGTGGCAGTTTCAGCGCTCTGCCCGGGATTCACTTACAGTGAATTTCATGATGTGACCGGAACTCGGGAACTTGTGAGCAAGTTTCCTGCCTTCATGTGGCTTCAAGCGCCTGAAGTCGTTCGCTACGGCATAGAGTCCGTGCGCCGAAGCCACCCGCGCGTGGTGGCCATACCGGGACGCGTCTACCGAACCCTTGTTCGCCTGAACCGGGTTTTGCCAGTCTTTGGCGGCGGCTTTGTCAAGCGCCTGTCAAAACGTTTCAGAAAACTGGATTAAATCAATGTCAAAACACCTGGCACGCATTTCCTGGCAACGCCAGACTCCCGGTTTCTCGTTGCCGGACTATAACCGGGATCATGAGTGGGAATTTCCGGGGGGCGTCAGCGTCGAGGCATCTGCTGCGGTAGCCTATCATGGCCATGAAGCTCGCGTGGACCCCGAACAAGCCTTGGTGGCGGCTGTGTCCTCGTGCCACATGCTGACCTTCCTGGCCATCTGCGCCCGCAAGGGGCTGGTCATAGATCGATACGTAGACTCAGCGGTGGGGTACCTCGAAAAAAACCAGGCCAGCCGCCTGGCCGTGACCCACATCGAACTGTCACCGGAGATCGAATTTGCTGACGATCCACCCACAGAAGCCGAACTCAAAGAACTGCACGAGAAAGCGCATCAGCAGTGCTTCATCGCCAACTCAGTGCGGACCAAAATCTCTTTGTTAAGGCACAGCTGAACAGGGGTAAAGACCGGCCTAACTGCCCGCAACGGTCATGTGATCGATCAGGATGGAACCCGCTTGTATGTTGGCGCGATCATCGATGTCGTCACCCACCGCCCGTATGGCAGCGAACATATTCCGCAGGTTGCCGGCAATCGTCATTTCCTCCACCGGATGGATAATCTCACCACCTTCGACCCAAAATCCGGAAGCGCCCCGGGAGTAATCACCGGTCACGATGTTGACACCCTGCCCCATGAGTTCGGTGACGAGCAGGCCGGTATCCATCATTCCCAAAAGTTCGTCATGAGGCGTCATCACGCCCTCGAGCGTTAGGTTGTGGACGCCACCGGCGTTACCCGTGGTCTCAAGCCCGAGGCGTCGCGCGGAGTAACTGGACAAAACATACCCCTCCAGTGTGCCTCCATTCACGAGCTTACGCTGACGGGTTGCCACACCTTCGCCGTCAAAAGCGCAGCTGCCCGGCGCCCTGGGCAGCATCGGGTTCTCTGTCACACTCAACCAGTCGGGAAACAGGGCTTCACCCAGGGCATCTTTCAAGAAAGATGCGTTTCTGTACAGCGCGCTGCCACTCACAGCGCTAACCAGGTGAGCGATCAGGCCGCGGGCTACCATGGGTGAGAACATCACCGGCACCTGGGCTGTCGGTCGCTGACTTGCCCCAAGACGACTCACTGTACGCCGTGCCGCCTCCGCGCCTGTGACCTGGGCCGCCTCCAGATCATCAAAACAGCGTCGACTGTCGTACCAGTAATCCCGCTGCATATTCTCACCATCACCGGCTACCAGCACGCAGCTCTGGTCGTAGCGTGTTCCGCTGTTGAAGCCGACAAAACCAGCACTGTTACCCTGCACCGATAAGCCCGCATGTATATTCACAGATGCACCCTCGGAATTACTGATCCTCGGATCCGCCCGGCCAGCCTCCTCGCACTCGAGCGCCCTGGCAATGGCCGCTCCCACGTCAAGGTTGCGGGGATGCCATAAATCGAGATCCGGGAACTCCGTCGCGAGACGGTCCCGGTCCGGCAAGCCATTGCCAGGGCGCTCGAGTGCGAGGAGGCTGGCCGGGCGGATCCGAGGATCAGTAATTCCGAGGGTGCATCTG
>CAXQNK010000101.1:0-23510 GCA_964225175.1 Candidatus Nitrosopumilus sp.
GAGGAATTAGCCTCAACAGATGTCCTTTTCTTGGTTCAGGCTTCATCATGGTCCGGCACCCCCTCCCGCTAGCTCTTCATCGTCGACATATAGGTAGGTTTTGACCTGACCCTCCAGCATCAGTTTGCCTCCATCGCGTGGGCCGGCCGCCTTGAGAGAGATGTCGTGCATGGTCATGATCACAACCCTCGGCAATGAAGCAACGCCACCCACGAAATCGCCGAACTGGTGGTAATCACCCACCATTCGTATCGCTATGGGTCTCTCGGCATAGAAATCCTTGCTCTCCTCTGCCAGGGGTTGAAACAATTGAACGTCTATGCCGGCTGCGAGGGCGGTCTGTGAGACATCAACCAGCAACTTATCCATCTCGGTTCTGCTGGGCAGTTGGCGAAACATTGTTTCCAACAAGCCCTCCATCTGCTCCAACTGTTGTTCATAGGCTTCAAGATTGGCCGATTTTTGCTGTTTGGCCTCATAATCCAGTTTCAGTGTGACTTCGGTTTGCTCGACGCGTTCCAGTTCGTCCCACTTATCACTGATGATCACGAAGTACCCGCCGGTGATCAGGACCGCAAGCAGAATGACCAAGAGCGTATACCTGACCGTCGCGGGCGCACTTCCCAGATTGGTTTAATCAACGTTACGGAAATCGTTAAGCATTATTCGTCTCCGTCCATCTCATCCGGAGCCATGTAGTTCTCATCGACTCGTTTTGTACGCAGTTTCACTCCGATTGAGAACTCGTAAGGCTCGACGGGCGACGCTGGTCCGGCTGCTATTTTCACCACCTTGAGATCCGGACCGAGGAACAGGTCGCTGGCATCCAGACTCTGGAGGTAAGCGGATACCCGCGCGTTAGATTGGCTGGTTCCGGTCAAGCTGAGATTGACACCCTGTTGGCGAACGGTATCAAGCGTGATTCCAACCGGGATGGACTTGGCCAGTTTATCCAGAAGTTCGACAGTCAATGAACGACTCGCCTGCAGCTCCTCGATGATGCGTTTTCGAGACAACAATCGCTCTTTGGTTTGCTCCAGTTTATCGATGCGGTTGATGCGGATCTCAAGTTTTCTTATTTCGCCGCTCAGCTTCTGGTTGCGCGCCTCCTGGTGGGAGATGCGCTGGTTAAAGCCAAAACTGACCAGGAACACGATCATGCTTCCTGCAATCGCTGTGAACAGCAAAGAGATCATGAACTGTCGCTGGCGTTCCCTTCGCAGTTCCTCGCGCCAGGGGAGTAGATTGATTCTCGCCATCAGTCAAACCCTCTCATCGCGAGCCCAACTGCAACCATTAGATCCGCAGAATGACGGACAAGCGATGCGTGTGGCACCGATGGCGCCACCTCCAACCCGGCGACCGGGTCGGCAACGCGTGTCGTCACGCCCAGTTCCTGTTGAACCATCTCCGCAATTCCAGGCAGCGCCATGGACGCGCCAGACAGATAAATCGTTCCCAGGGGAGAATACTCGTTAGAAGAGGCGAAAAACTGCAGGGCCCTGTTGATCTGCTGCACGATGTTTAGCTGAAAGGGCTCCAGAACAGCCTCCTCGAAATCATCCGGCCCATCCTCGCCGCGCTCATAAAACCCCGCCTGCTCCTGATCCATGTCGTATTGCCGCATGGTGTCGTCTTCCAGTAGCTGGCTCCCAAAGGGATGGTCGCGCGTGTAGATGACGTTTCCGCCCCGCAGAACGAGGAGCGTGGTCATGTCATATCCGACATCGAAGACCCCGATGGCTTCGCTTTTGCTCAATCCTTCCCGTTCCCGGATCAGGTCGAAGGCATTGGCGATGGCGAAGGCCTCCACATCCACAACTTTGGCCTTGAGCCCAGCCGCGCCAATCGCATCCTGGCGGCTCTCGACATTTTCACTTTTGCTCGCCGCGAGCAGGATGTCGACCATATCCTGACTGCGGGTCGAAGGGCCAAGAATCTCAAAATCGAGGCTCACTTCGTCCAGTGGGTAAGGCACGTACTGATTCGCCTCTACCTGGACCTGACTTTCAACATCAGCCTCGGCCAGGTTCGATGGCAAGGAAATGATCTTGGTGAAAACGGCGGAGCCGGAAACGGCGATCGCACAGTGATCGGCGTCCGTCCCAGAATTCGCGATGGTTCTCTCGATGGCGTTCGACACCGCCTCGATGTCGCGTACTGATTTCTCAACGACCACACCTTTGCCGACTGGCTCGGTGGCAAAGTGTTCGACGCGGTAACCGTTGGCGCCCTTGGACAACTGTATCGCACGCACGCTGCCTGATCCGATATCTAGACCGATGACCGGAACCCGTTTGGTTTTGAACAGTTTCAACTTCCTTATTCCTATCTGTGCCAATAGCTTAGTGTGACTTCTTGTTACTGTTTTTTAACAGAAAGACCACCAATACTCAATCATTTTGTACATTGAAATTTCGTTAACTTTCCAAGCCAGGAGCTTTCTCGAGGCCAATTTCGAAGACGGCAGGGCAGTTTAGAGGCGCACTGTGCATGCTCTGAGGAAATTTGGCTGCATCCCTTCCCGCCGCGTTGTATCGTATGCACCAGAGGATCTCAGCGGAATCTCCTGAATCGAATCAGATTTCCATATCTTCAGGTCTAAGCATAGCAGGATATTCAAATGAGAAAAGCATTTCGTTGGATTTTCCGCCTCGCCCTTGCTGCTATCGCGGCCGGCCTCGTGCTGCTCATTGTGACCTACCTGATCATTGTTCCCGACCTGCCGGACGTGGAGACACTCAAGGAAGTTCGCCTCAAGGTGCCGCTCAGGGCGTACACAACGGATGGGCGGCTGATGCTCGTTTACGGAGAGCAACTGCGCATACCGGTTCGCATGGAGGACGTGCCTGAAAACATCAAAAATGGGTTCATCGCAGGCGAGGACGCCCGTTTCTACGATCATCCTGGGGTAGATTACCAAGGCATCACACGCGCCGTTATTACACTGGCAACGACCGGCGAAAAAACGATAGGCGGCAGCACGATAACGCAGATGCTGGCCCGGAACTTCTTTCTGTCCCTCGAGAAAACCTTCACTCGCAAAACCAAGGAAATCTTTCTCGCTCTCAGGATTGAACGAGAGTTAAGCAAGGACGAAATCCTCGAACTTTTCCTTAACAAGATTAATCTCGGCCATCGCGCCTATGGTGTGGGCGCCGCCGCCGAGGTGTACTACGGAAAAAGCCTTGATGAGCTGACGCTTGCACAAAGCGCCATGATCGCATCATTGGCCAAGGCCCCATCGCGCATTAACCCGATCACTTCGCCAGAGCGGGCCCTTGAGCGCCGAAATTACATCCTTTCACGCATGCTCGACCTTGGCTACATCACATCCGCGGACTACCAACAGGCCATCGCCGAGCGCGATACGGCTTACCGGCATGGGGCCACCCTCGAATTGTCAGCCCCCTACCTGGCTGAAATGGTTCGCAGCGAGGCCTTGCAACTCCTGGGTCGCGGCGCATCAACGGAAGGGTATGAAATTTTCACAACAGTAGACTCAAGCGTCCAGCAGGCGGCTACAGCAGCGGTGATCGACGGCCTGGAGACCTACGACCGACGTCATGGATATCGCGGACCGGAGGCAAACGTCGAGTTGGGCGAGGACGCAACAACCACGGATTGGGAATCTGCACTCGGGCCATACAAGACGCAGGCCGGGTTGGCGCCGGGTCTTGTCATTGAAGTCGACGAGTCACTGGCGCTCGTTTACCTTGCCAGCAGCCAGACGGTCGCCCTGACCATCGAATCCATGTCATGGGCCCGGCAATTCATGGGGCGTGACCGGCTTGGACCACGCCCAACAGAGGTGTCCGAAGTGTTATCAACAGGCGATATCATTCGCTTGCGACGTACTGGGGAGGGCGCCTGGCAATTGGCGCAAATCCCCGAGGTGGAGGGTGCACTGGTCTCAATCGACCCCAAAAATGGTGCACTGCGCGCGCTGGTCGGCGGTTATGAATTCAGTCGTAGCCAATTCAATCGCGTCACGCAGAGCAGGAGACAGCCAGGGTCTTCCTTCAAACCTTTTCTCTATTCAGCCGCCCTGGCCAATGGCTTTACCACAGCCAGCCTGATCAATGACGCACCGATCGTTTTCGAAGATTCGGAACTGGAGCGAACCTGGAAGCCGGAAAACTTCAGTCAGACATTTTTTGGACCCACCAGAATGCGCGAAGCCATGATCAATTCGCGGAACCTGGTCTCCATCCGGATGTTACGTGATCTTGGCATCAACACCGCACGAAATCACATCAGCGCGTTCGGCTTTTCCATGGATGAATTGCCCGACAACCTGTCGCTCGCACTCGGCAGCGCCAATCTGCCGCCACTGAGTATTGCGCGCGGCTACGCTACCTTCGCCAACGGGGGCTTTCTGATCAACCCTTATTTCATCGAAAAAATTGTCGATGTAGAAGGCGAAATCGTTTACCAGGCCCAGCCTGGCCTGGCCTGTGATGACTGCGTGGCATCTGGCAGGAACACCCCGGCGGAAAACGCTGACACCGCAAATGAGCGCCCGGAATATCGTCCACTCAAACTCGAACAGGACTCGGAGTCGGCTCAGCGCCCCGCGGTGAATATGGGCCTTGAGACACCCCCCGCAGCCACCCGGGTTGTCTCTCCGCAGAATGCCTACTTGGTCCGCTCCATGATGATGGACGTGATCAACCGAGGCACGGGCGTCCGTGCCAAAAGGGAATTGGCCCGCTCCGACCTTGCGGGCAAAACAGGGACCACCAATGACCAGAGCGATGCATGGTTCTCGGGCTTCAACGATGCCTTGGTGACCACGGTCTGGGTGGGATTTGACGTGCCTTCCTCGCTCGGGCGCGACGAAGTAGGCGGGCGCGCTGCTTTACCCATCTGGATTGCATTCATGCGCGAGGCACTGCGCGACGTGCCGGATATTCCGCCCGCCCTGCCAGAGGGCCTGGCCACCGCACGCATCAATCCTGAGACGGGCCTGATCGCAACACTTGAAAATGAATCGGCAATCATGGAACTATTTGAAACGGGCACGCTGCCCCCGATGGAAGAGGCAAGCCACACGCTTGAGACACATGCCACGCCGGAAGAAGACCCGTACGACATCTACTGATTACGCCCGGGCGGCGCCTCTTGAGGGGGCGAGAGTTTCCAAGGCCACCCGAAAGATGCAGATGCTGCGTCGCGATGTGGCCGCAGAGGCGGCGCGCATCATGGCCACCGAGTCGCAGCGCAATTTTCGGGCTGCGAAACAGAAGGCAGCCGCGCGGATCGGGGTGAATTCAAGGCTGGCATTACCCAGCAACCGGGAAATCGAGACGGCACTCAGGGCCTACCAGGACTTGTATGGGGGAGAAGAACACGACGCCACCCTCGTCGCGCTCCGCGAGGTGGCCCTCAAGGTCATGCGGGCGCTCGAAAACTTTTCTCCCCGCCTGGTCGGCCAGGTATTGGATGGGACGGCGGACCAGTTCTCACGCATATCGCTGCATGTCTTTAGCGATCCACCAGAGAATATCCTGTTTCACCTTGATGAGCGCGGTATCAACTTTCGTCAGGAGGAGCGCCGCATACGCTGGCATGACGGCAACACAAAACGACTGCAATTGCTCGTCACAGAGGCCGATGACCGGGCCATCGAGCTCATCTTGTTCGAACTCAAGGATTTACGTCAGGCCCCGCCGAGCCCCGTGGATGGCCAGCCTCAGCGACGAGCGCCTATCGCAGAAGTTGAGTGCTTGCTCAACGAGATCTGATTTGGGGAGATTTGGTCCGGGGCGATCAGCTGCGCTTTTCGATCGGAACGTATTCCCGTTCCGTGGGGCCCGCATAAACCTGGCGTGGGCGCCCGATCCGGGTTGGGTTTTCTGCCTGCTCAAGCCACTGGGATACCCAGCCCACGGTGCGAGCGATGGCGAACATCACGGTGAACATGTTGACGGGTATACCCAGCGCCCGGTAGATGATGCCTGAGTAGAAATCGACATTGGGATAGAGTTTTTTATCAATGAAATACTCGTCTTCCAGCGCGATTCGCTCCAATTCCATGGCCAGATCCATCAACGGATCGGCAACACCCAGCTCATCCAGAACCTCGTGGGCCGCCGCCCTGATGATTGAAGCTCGCGGGTCATAATTTTTGTAGACCCGATGCCCAAACCCCATCAGACGGAAGGGGTCATCGCGATCTTTGGCTTTTGCCACGAACGCCCGCACGTTTTTGACGTCACCGATGGCCTCGAGCATCTTGAGAACCTCCTCATTCGCTCCGCCGTGAGCGGGGCCCCACAGTGCTGAGATCCCGGCCGCGACGCAAGCGTAGGGATTCGCGCCCGTCGAGCCCACCAGCCGCACGGTCGAGGTGCTGGCATTCTGTTCATGATCCGCATGCAGAATGAAGAGCAGGTCAAAAGCCTTGGCGGCGACCGGGCTGACTTCATATTCCTCCGCTGGCACGGAGAACATCATGTGCAAGAAGCGCTCTGTGTAGCCGAGACCGTTAAGCGGATAGGCTCTCGGCCAGCCCATGTAATGGCGGTAACACGCCGCTGCAATGGTCGGCATCTTGGCGATCATGCGCATGGCTGCCAGCGTTCGGTCTTGCGGGTTGTTCATGTCCAGTTTCGGGTGGTAAAAAGCCGCCAGTGAGCCGACCACGCCCGCCATCATGGCCATCGGATGGGCATCAAAGTGAAAACCGGAAATAAAGGTGTTCAGCTTTTCGTGCACCATCGTGTGATAGGTGATCTCGTCAGAAAATTCCTGATAAGCGTCAGCAGCCGGGAGTTCGCCGTTCAGTAGCAGGTATGCCACCTCGAGAAAAGTGCTTTGCTCCGCCAGTTGCTCGATGGGATAACCCCGATAACGAAGAATACCCTGGACGCCGTCAATGAAGGTGATCTCGCTCGTGCAGCTCGCTGTCGAGGCGAATCCTGGATCGTAGGTGAAGTATCCCAGGTCCGGCGCCAGCGCTTTGATATCCAGCGTGGGCTCACCTTCGGTTCCCCTGATCACGGGCAACTCGATACTTTTACCCTTACTTTCGTCGGTCAGTATCACAGGCTTCTCAGACACCAGGCACTCCTCGGTTTCGGCGTGGCAGTTTCGGGTCATTTTAAAATCATCTGGCATGATTCAGCCAGACGGGTCTTCATTGCTTCCCGGCACCGGATGTCTCGGAGAAGCGGATCCAGATCACACGCGAAGTATCGCATGAGGGCCTATGAGCACGCCACCAGCCCATGCCCTCAGAGCTGAAAAAACCCGGCATGGCGAGGCCCCACCGGGTTGCTGGGTGTTTAAATGTCGCGCGCTTACTTGTTGTAGCGCTTTTTGAAGCGATCTACCCGCCCACCTGAGTCCAGAACCTTGTGTTGGCCGGTGTAAAATGGGTGGGAAGCGCTTGACACCTCAACCTTGACAAGTGGGTACTCGTTACCGTCTTCCCACTTGATGGTTTCCTTGCTCTCTATCGTGGACCGCGTCAGAAACGAAAAGTCCGAGGATACGTCCTGGAACACGACCTCGCGGTATTCGGGATGAATATCAGCTTTCATGTTAAATCCTGATCTTGCGCCGATTTCGAAAGGGCGCAAAGTTTAACGGGCCGGTCCGGGCTTTGCAAGCCATGCTTTCTGTGCCTAGGGCAGGAACAGCGCCTGGATGTCGTTGATGAAACGCCATCCCAGAGGTGTTGTCACGAAACAGTGCCCTGACCGTTCCAGCAGCCCCCGGGACATCGCATCCTGAACGCGCTTTTCGACACACTCGAAAGCGAGGCCCGTGCGCGCCTCAAAATCGGATACCTCGAAGCCCTCACGCAGGCGCAGGCGATTCAGGAAGAATTCAAAAATCCTGTCAGGGTTTTCCAGTTGCGTGCGTTGTGTTGGCTCTGATGCCGATAAATAAACCCGAGGCTGGCGCGGTCTGCGGGTCCTCGAAATCACCCGGTCCTCTGCGTGGGTCAACTTTCCGTGCGCGCCCGCACCGATGCCGATGAAATCACCATATCGCCAGTAGTTCAGATTGTGCCGGCACTGGCTGCCTGGCTGCGCCCACGCTGATATTTCATAGTTTTGAAGTCCTTGCGCACTCAAGAGATCTACGGCGGAGGAATACATCTCCCAGCAGACCTCCTCGCAGGGAAGCGTCGGCGGATCGTGGGCAAATGCGGTATTCGGCTCAAGGGTCAGTTGGTAATGAGAGATGTGCGACGGGCGAGCCGCAAGCGCAGTCTCCAAATCCCGCATCGCGCTTTCCACATCCTGCCCGGGCAGACCGTACATCAGGTCAATGTTAAAGTTCTCGATGCCAGCTTCATGCAGTGATTCCAACGCTTGGTGCGCGGCGCGAGCATCATGAATTCTGCCGAGCTTGCGCAGTGCAGAGTCATCAAAACTCTGGACACCCAGTGAAACCCGGTTGACGCCGGCCTGGGCGTAGGCTGTGAAGCTGTCTCGCTCGATCGTGCCCGGGTTGGCTTCAAGGGTGATTTCAGCATCAGGCGCAAGCTCAATCTGTTTGCCCACGCCCTGCAGTATCCGGCCGATTTCCTGTCCGCTGAACAACGAGGGCGTCCCGCCGCCAATGAATACCGAGTCCAGGGTGCGGCCCGCGATATATGGCGATTCCTCTTCCAGATCCTCAATTAGCCGGTCTATGTATTTGCCAGATGGAAGGCCCCCACGCAAGGGATGGGAATTGAAGTCACAATAGGGGCATTTGTGCACGCACCACGGCAGATGAATATACAGGCCCAGCGGCGGCAGGGGCCATTCAGTCTCCGCAACCACCAGCCAATTCCAGGAGCCCGAGGAGCATCCGCGTCGCTTGCCCACGATGACTGATCGCGTTCTTAACCTCCCGAGGGAGCTGAGCGGAGGAACAACTTTTGTCCGCTAGCCAGAACAGGGGATCGTAGCCAAAGCCGCCCTGCCCACTTGGAGCCCGCGCAATCTCACCCCACCAACTGGCGCTGGCAATCAGCGGGACAGGGTCCTGTGCGGACTCGATATGGACCATGGCACAGTGAAAATAGGCACGGCGCTCATGCCCGGACAACCCTTCCATCGCTTCGAGCAATTTCCGATTGTTGTCGTGGTCGTTCGCCCCGGGGCCCGCATATCGTGCTGAGTAGATGCCGGGAGCGCCATTGAGCGCGGGCACCACCAGCCCGGAGTCATCCGCGATCGAGGGGTGTCCCGTCAGGCCCGCAGCATGCCGGGCTTTAAGCAATGCATTCTCGACGAAGCTCAGACCGTCCTCCACGGCTTCGGGCACATTCCAGTCAGATTGGGGTTTCAAATCAAGACCCACACCAGAAAGCATGTCCGACAATTCTCTCAGCTTGCCTGCGTTGCCGCTGGCCAGCACCACCGTTCGGGCAACACCGGATATCATCTTCGTCCCGCCCTACCCGGTCAGCGCGTCACGTTGCGCGGCCAGCAACTGCTCGATTCCAATGCCGGCCAGCTCCAGCAACCGGTCCAGCTCCGACCGCCGGAAGGCATGGCCCTCAGCCGTGCCCTGTAATTCGATAAATGCCCCACCATCGTTCATCACCACATTCATGTCCGTCTCGGCGACGTGGTCCTCGGCATAATCCAGGTCCAGCACGGGTGTGGCCTCAAATATGCCGACGGAGATTGCAGCCACCTGGCCGTGGATCGGGTCGCGTTTCAATCTTCCCTCACGCAACAATCCCTGACATGCCTGCGCCAGGGCCACGTAGGCGCCGGTGATAGAGGCCGTGCGCGTGCCCCCGTCCGCCTGGAGCACATCACAATCAACGGTGATGGTCCGCTCACCCAGGGCGCTGCGGTCGACAACCGCTCTGAGCGATCGGCCGATCAAACGCTGAATTTCAAGCGTGCGCCCGCCCTGGCGTCCCTGGGAAGCCTCTCTGCGCATGCGCGTGCCGGTCGAACGCGGCAGCATGCCATATTCGGCAGTCACCCATCCCTCGCCACTGTTCCTCAGAAATGGCGGCACGCGTTCCTCGACCGAGGCGAGGCACATGACGCGGGTTTCTCCGCAACTGATCAACACCGAACCTTCCGCATGTCGGTTGACATTCCGTTCAAACGAAACGGTCCGCATCTCGTCGGCTTGTCTGCCACTTGGCCTCATCAGGACTTGCCTCGCTGCTGTTGAATTGATAAAGAAACAGGACGCTGCCGGTTTGAGTCTGGGCAGCAAGCCGTTACCATTGTGCCATTGACGCCCATTGGGAAACAAAAAATGATTCGCAGCATGACCGGCTTTGCCCGCGTCGAACAACAATATGATTTTGGCCGCCTCAGTTGGGAGATACGCTCTGTCAATCACAGGTATCTCGAAATCAGCCTCAGGGTGCCAGAGGAATTCCGGGCGCTCGAACCGAAATTGCGAGAGCGACTTGGGCACTCCGTCGGCCGCGGCAAAATCGATGGCACGCTGCGATTTCAGCCTGCGTCCAGCGGGCGTGCGGGCCGGCTGAACCTCAACCGACCCTTGGTCGATCGCTTGCTTGAACTGCAGGTCGAATTGAGAGCAGCCGCACAGGTCGATTCGCCACCCTCCATACCCGACCTGATGAGGTGGCCTGGCGTTGTCGAGGAACAGCTCCCTGATCCAGGGCCACTGCACGAGGCAGCGCTCCAACTGATGAACGAGGCCGCCGATGAGCTGGCTGCCGCCCGGCAGCGAGAGGGTGAAGCCACCAAGCTGATGCTGCTGGAACGGCTCGAGGGAGTGAGCGAATGGACCGCCAAGATTCGTCAGTGGGTGCCAGAAATCAGAGCCGCACTGCGCCAGCGGATGGTGGATCGAGTCGGTGATCTGCAGCAACCGCTCGACCCCGGACGTCTTGAGCAGGAAGTCGCGGTCCTTGCGCAGAAAATCGATGTGGATGAGGAACTCGATCGCCTCGATGCGCATGTCGAGGAAACGCGTCACGCGCTGGAGCGCTCAGATCCGGTCGGGCGCCGTCTTGATTTCCTGATGCAGGAGTTCAATCGCGAATCAAACACGCTCAGTTCCAAGTCCGTGGATGTCCGCACAACACAGGCTGCAGTGGAATTGAAAGTCCTGATCGAACAGATGCGCGAACAGGTGCAGAATGTCGAGTGACGCGATGCACCGTGGTCAGCGCGGTCAATTGTTGATCATCTCGGCGCCGTCGGGCGGTGGCAAGACCAGCCTTGTCAATGCCCTGCTGAAGGCTGATCCCGCGCTGAAGCTGTCCGTCTCCCACACGACCCGCCCGCCCCGCGGTTCCGAAACAGAGGGCGTCCAGTACCACTTCGTCTCTGAATCCGAATTTCTCGCCATGGTCGAAGAACAGGCGTTTGTTGAACATGCCCAGGTTTTCGACCATCACTACGGCACCCATCACGACCAACTCAAAAACAAGCTGGATCGAGGCCTGGACGTCATCCTGGAAATCGATTGGCAGGGCGCGCGCCAGGTTCGGGAGCGGTTCCCGGAGAGCCGCTCGATTTTCATATTGCCGCCTTCCCTGGACGTATTGCAGCAGCGGCTTGCCGGACGAGCCACGGACAGCGAGACCGTCGTAAAAAGGCGCATGCGTGACGCGCAGTCCGAGATTTCCCATTGGGCAGAATACGACTACCTGGTAGTGAATGATCAGTTCGATCTGGCCTTGGGCAGTTTGCAATCAATTATCGCCAGCGGACGGCTCGTGCGTGAGCGGCAAAACGCTCGCCTGACAAATTTGCTGGCGGAACTACTGGGGAAGCGATAAAATTGGCAGTTTGGTCTAACTGATCACAGGAATTGAAATGGCACGAATTACCGTAGAAGACTGCCTGGATACCATCAACAACCGCTTTGAGCTGGTACTCACCGCTACAAAGCGGGCCCGCCAGATCGGACATGGTGCCGAGCCGATGGTTCCGGAAGAAAATGACAAGCCGACAGTGATCGCATTGCGCGAGATCGCTGAAGGGCAACTCGACAGCGAGCGCGTCGATGTCCTCCAGGCCGAGATCGAAGCCGCAGAGCACTTCGAGATGGATCTGGAGGAAGATCTCGAGGCCTGACGGCACGAGCATGCAGGCGACCCAGACGCTTCCCGGGCCGGTTCTTGAACTGAGAGATCTTCTCAACACCTACCTCGAACCCGAAAAAGTCGCCGTCATTCTCCGCGCCTTCGAGACAGGCGCGATGGCCCATGAAGGCCAGACCCGCAAAACAGGCGAGCCTTACATCCTCCATCCGGTGGCCGTGGCCAGGATCCTGGCCAATATGCGCATGGACAACTACAGCGTTGCCGCGGCCATTCTGCATGACACCATCGAAGATACGCCGCTGACCAAGGAGGAAATCGAAACTTCCTTCGGCAGTGAAGTCGCAGAGCTGGTCGACGGGGTCACCAAGCTCGATCAAATGCGCTTTCGCTCCCGGCACGAGGCAGATGCAGAAAGTTTTCGAAAGCTCATGCTGGCCATGTCCCGCGATCTGCGAGTGATCTTCATAAAGCTGGCCGACCGACTGCACAACATGCGCACGCTGGACTCCATGAGTACGGCGTCCCGACGCCGCATTGCCCGGGAGACACTCGATATTTACGCGCCCATCGCCGACCGCTTAGGCATGAACACGATCAAGTCGGAACTGGAAGACCTCGGCTTCAGCAACTTGTTTCCCTGGCGGCACCGCATTATCCATGAACACATCAGCACCACGACAGGCAATCGCATCGAGGTAATCGACAGCATCGAAGACGCCCTCAAGAATAAAATGGCAGAGACGGGGGTGCCCTGCACGATCGAGGGTCGGGAGAAAACGCCTTACAGCATCTATCGGAAAATGCTGGCAAAGGATCTCTCCTTCTCAGAAGTCAACGATGTCTACGCTTTCCGCATCGTGACGAAGTCCGAGGCCCACTGCTACATGGCCCTGGGCGGTGTCCACGGGCTCTATAAACCCAAACCGGGGCGCTTCAAGGATTACATCGCGCTGCCGAAGGCCAATGGTTACCAGTCTCTCCACACGGTTCTGAACAGCCCTTATGGTCTACCTGTCGAAATCCAGATCAGGACCGAGGGTATGGACTTGATGGCTGAAAAGGGCGCGGCCGCGCACTGGCAGTACAAGAGCGGAGAGAAATTCTCAGGCACCGCTGAAGTAAGGGCGCGCGACTGGCTGATGCAACTGGTTGATGTCCAGAGACACACCGGCGACTCACTGGAATTCCTGGACGGAGCGAAAACCGACCTTTTCCCCGAAGAGATTTTCGTGTTTACGCCAAAGGGAAAGATTATCGACCTCCGGATGAATGCTACCGCGCTGGATTTTGCCTACACGATTCACACGGACGTGGGAAACCACACGCGCAGCGTGCTGGTGGATAACATCGAGGTGCCGCTGTCCACCCGCCTGGAAAACGGGCAGACCGTCGAGGTCATCACTGACCCGAAAGCCAACCCGGCTCCGGACTGGTTGTCTTTCGTGGTCACCGCGCGCGCCAGGACTGCAATCCGTCATTACATTCGCAGTCTGGAGCAGGCAGACACCGTGCAGATGGGTAACCGGATGCTGGAGAAGGCCCTCAACGCCCGCGGCAGTAGCCTGGATGAAGTGCCGCCGGAACGCATCGATGAATATCTTGCCGATAATCGTTTCAAACGCCTGGAAGATCTGCTCGAATCCCTGGCACTCGGCGGCCTGCTCGCCAACCTGGTGGCCGCCAAGCTGGCGCCAGACGCCAAAAAAGGTTCAGATCAGGCCATCGAAGCACTGACCATCGCCGGCTCAGAAGGCAATGTCGTGGATTTTGGCGCCTGCTGCCATCCGGTCCCCGGCGATCGAATCATGGGTTACGTGTCTGCGGGCAAGGGTATCGTCGTGCATCGAGTGATCTGCCGCAACGTTCGAGAGCTCAGAAAACACCCCGACCGTTGCATCGATGTCACCTGGGCGCCCATCATCAAAACCTACTTCCAGGCCGGCATGCGAATCCTTGTCCGAAACAGTCCTGGTGTCCTGGCCAATATCTCATCCAATCTCTCCGAGGCGGGCAGCAACATCGAAAAGGTGGAGCAATCCGAGACCAATCCGGAGACGGCATCCTTATTGTTTACCATCACCGTGCGTGACCGTGACCACATGGCGCGCGTCATGCGCCGTCTGCGACGCAACAGGAACGTGATCCGGGTCAGCAGAATTTCAGCGTAAGGAGCACCCCATGAACCGAAGCATGATCTCCACCGAAGAGGCCCCGGCCGCCATCGGTCCTTACTCCCAGGCTGTCCGGTACGGCAACCTGGTCTTCCTCTCCGGACAGATTCCCCTGGACCCGCGAACCATGGACCTGGTCACAGGCGGTTTCGAGAACCAGGTGCGCCAGGTCTTTGAAAATCTACGTGCTGTCTGCACCGCTGCCGGAGCCGATTTCGATCAGCTATTGAAATTGAACATCTTTCTGACCGACATGGAACAGTTCCCCGTCGTCAACCGGATCATGGAGAGTTATTTCACAGCCCCTTATCCCGCCCGTGCAGCCATCGGTGTGGCCTCGCTTCCCAGGGGCGCCGAGGTCGAAATGGAGGCCGTGCTCGGGCTGTGAAAAGCCACGTCCGGATGCCCTCTTCGCCTGGCGGGCGCATGTGAACGGGTCAGCCGGAAAGCCGCTGACTGATCTCAAAGGTGTCGGCCCGCGCCTGGCGCAGCGACTCGCAGAGCGAGGCATATTGTGTGTCGACGATCTGCTCTTTCACCTCCCGCTGCGCTACGAAGACCGCACACGTCTTCAGGCCATCGGAGGCCTGACCCCCGGCGAGCGCGTCCTCGTTGAAGGCGAGGTGGAGCACTCAGCCATTGTGCGTGGACGCCGCGCCATGCTGGTCGTCTTGCTGAGCGATGGAACCGGGCGCATCACGTTGCGGTTTTTTCACTTTCGCGCCCATCAGAAACAACAACTCGCAAGAGGCACCCGCTTGCGTCTCTTCGGAGAAGTCCGCGCCGGCTACCAGGGCCTTGAAATGGTTCACCCCACTTATCAGCGGCTGGTGCCAGGGCGAGATCACCCGGTGGCAGATCGCCTCACGCCAATCTATCCCAGCGGCGAGGGCATGGGCCAGAACACCTGGATGCGCCTTACCGACCAGGCCCTGGCAGCACTCGCCGGAGGTGTCATTGAAGTCGAGGAACTGCTGCCTGCGGCCATGACCCGAAATTTGCGACTGCCGCCCCTCGCCGAGGCCATTGCCTACATTCATCGCCCTCCGGCAGACGCGGACGCCGCAGCGCTTACCGATCGAAGTCACCCCATGCAACATCGCCTGGCCATGGAGGAGTTGCTGGCGCACAACGTCAGCATGCAGCGACTGCATCGCCGTCAAAAGGCGTTCAGCGCCATACGCCTTGACCAGGTCTCTGATATCGAAACCCGCTTCCTTGAATCCTTGCCATTCTCACTCACGCGCGCCCAGGCCCGGGTTCGCGATGAAATCGTCGATGACCTGGGTACCGGACACCCCATGCAGCGCCTGGTACACGGCGATGTCGGCTCAGGAAAAACCGTCGTCGCCGCACTCGCCGCGCTGCGGGCGATTGGCAACAACACACAGGTTGCCATCATGGCGCCAACAGAGATTCTCGCTGAGCAGCACTTCAGGGTGTTCAGCGAATGGCTGAGACCCATCGGCCTTGAGCCCGTCTGGCTGAGCGGCAAAGTCACGGGGGCGGCACGCCGTGATGCTCTGGATGCGCTGGCCGGTGCGGCCCCAGTGGCCATTGGCACGCACGCACTCATGCAGGAAGGCGTGGCATTCTCGCGCCTGGGTCTCGTCATTGTCGACGAGCAACACCGATTCGGGGTGGATCAACGGTTGGCCCTGATGGAAAAAGGCCGCCACGAAAACTCAAAACCACACCAGTTGATCATGACTGCCACCCCCATTCCACGGACCCTGGCCATGACTGCCTACGCGGGGCTGGAAGTTTCCGTCATTGATGAACTCCCTGCGGGAAGAAAACCGGTTGTGACCGTGGTCATGGGCAATGACCGGCGAACCGACGTCATACAAAGGGTGGCCACCGCCTGTAATGCCGGTCGCCAGGCATACTGGGTCTGCACGCTGATCGAGGAGTCGGACGCCATTGAGGCCGAGGCTGCGGAAGCCGTCGCTGAGGAGCTCGGCCAGGCCTTGGCCAATCTCAGCGTAGGGCTGATACATGGACGTCTGAAGCCAAAGGAAAAGCAGGCTGTGATGCAGTCTTTCGAGGAGGGCCGCATTCAGCTCCTGGTCGCCACCACCGTCATCGAGGTCGGCGTGGACGTTCCCAATGCTTCATTGATGATTATCGAAAACGCCGAGCGACTCGGCCTGTCCCAGCTTCATCAATTGCGCGGGCGCGTCGGCCGCGGTGCCGTGGAATCCGCCTGCGTCCTACTCTATAACCCGCCGCTCGGTGGGCTCGCACGCCAGCGCCTGGACATCATGCGCCACACCAATGACGGCTTCAAGATTGCAGAGAAAGACCTCGAACTCCGAGGCCCGGGCGAAGTGCTGGGCACGCGCCAGACCGGCATGCTGCAATTCAGGGTGGCGGACCTCGCGCGGGACGCACACCTGCTGCACCGCATTCCCGCGGCTGCGGAAAGCCTGTTACGCCATCATCCTGAGCAGGTGGACAAACTGATCCAGCGTTGGGTCGGGGAGGCCGCTCGGTTTGCAGGCGTTTGAGATGTGCAGGAAGCGACGGCCCGGGGTGACTATCGCTGGGCGACCTGGATTTCTCCGACCTCACGACGTGCTGCCTGGATATCTTCATTCATGCGCTCGGACAGGCGAATAAAGCGGGGCTGATTGCGCAAGCTGATCAATCGCTTGTCCATTCGCAAGACCCAGTACTGGCGCCAGCCCCGGTTGTACGCTGCTTCCAGAGAACCCAGGGCGAGTTCGAATTCATCACGCAGCGCATGCAACACCGCCTCGGAATAGTAGATCCACGAGGTATCCACGCCATTCACGCGCTCGCGCAGCACAATCCGCTCCGCTTCGGCGAGGAAGGGCTCGGCACGTTCGGCCTCACCCAGCTGCTTGTTATACAGTGCCGCCATGCTCAGGGCCTCCAGCTGGGCCTCGTCGGGCAGCCCCGCTCCTTCCAGCGCCACCGATTGCTCCATCACGTCCCGCGCAGCGGCCCAGTCATTTTTTTCTGCATGGATCAGGGCCATCTGAGCGTAATAATACCGCTGGAATCGCGAGGGCAATGATTCCGGATTTTCGCCATGGAGTTCTCGCACAACCCGCTCGGCCTCCTCGAGCCGGCCGTCAATCAGCAGCAGACGAAGATACAGGGTCTGAAGCTCTGCATTCTTTTCGGCACTTTCCAAACCGGCCAGCACCACCTCCTCGGCCTTCCCAAGCGCACCAAGGTCCAGCCACGCCTTGGCCATGGTGACCGCCACAGGAGGGCTTTCGGGTTCGAGGGCATAAGATCGCCGGGCAAATGTCCAACCCTCCACGAGATCGCCATGGGACATCGAGTAGGATGCGAGTGTCCTGAGCAGCATCACCGAGTCAGGCTTAAGCAAAATGAGGTCGTTGAGCATGCTCCTGGCGCGATCATAGTCACCACGGACATAAAGATTGGTGGCGTAATTAATTGCCAGTAACTCGTTTAGGGGGTCGAGCGCTATGGCTTCCTGCAAGACTGCGCCCTGCTCCGGAATGCGTCCCAATTGACCCAACATGCCCCCCAGCCACAACCAGGCGGGTATGTAATCGCCATTGAGTCGCAGCGCCTGGCGCAGCGCCGATTCTGCCGCATCGAATTGTCCTATTTGCCATCGGGCCAGGCCCAGCGCGGCAAAAGCCTCTGCAGACTCAGGGTTCAGTGCAAGGGCCTTGGAAATCATGGGCTCGGCCCGCTCGATGGCGCGCATCGGGCTGACGTTCCCATAGGAGGCCAAGAGCAGCACGGAATCTGCAATTGCGGCATAGGCCCGGGCAAATTGCGGGTCATGCTGCAAGGCTTCAGCAAAGCGCTCGATCGCCTGTTGCAGGTCCTGCGGCGATCGCCGCCACCATAGCAGGCGGCCCGTTCGATAGGCTTCGAAAGCCGCGACATTCTGAGGCCGGTCGGTGGGTTTCAGCTTCAGACCGGTGAACGATTCCAGGAGGGCTTCGGCAATCGCACTGGCGACCTCGTCCTGGATCGCAAAGACGTCATCGAGCTCGCGGTCATAGGATTGCGACCAGATGTGAAAGCCGTCGTCGACATTGATGAGCTGAGCGGTGAGGCGAACCCGGTTGCCCACTTTCCGAACGCTGCCCTCGAGCACCGTTGAGACATTCAAAAGGCGCCCGATCTCGCGGATGTCCTTTTGCGGTTCCCGAAACGCGAAAGAGGATGTTCTCGCCGCAACGTGCAGGCCCTCCACCTGCGCCAGGAGGTTGAGTATTTCCTCGGCGATACCATCGCTGAAATGTGCCTGGTCCCCGGACTCGGACAGGTCGGCGAAGGGCAGCACGGCGATGGAGTTATCCGGGGCGGTGTAGCTTTGGATGGAACCCTGTGCAGGGGTCTCGCCCCGCAGGACGTCACCGTAAAAATGAAAAAAGCCGTAACCCAGCACAGCTGTCGCCAGTAACATGCCGCCAAACACCGTTGCGCGCTGACCCGACGTCAGGATGTTTCGGCCCGCTGTGCGCCGAATACCCTCGCTGGTGATTTCGAATCGCCAGGCGAGCAGAAAAACCAATGGGAACAGAAGAATCAACACGATGACGAGCAGGGTGGGAAGCCAGTCAGGCAGCAAAAGCGGCTCTACCGCCGCATCCATCAACTGCAGGATCGCGAACACGGCCACGGCATAGGCGCCCACCGTGCGCAGCACCTTGCGACGGTTCAACTCGGCATAAACCGCTGCGACAAATGGTTGACTCTCTTCCATCTTCCCCGTAACCCGCCTGTCTATTCTTTCCGTGCCGCTGCCCGCTTCAATCGGATCAGTCCGGATATGTCATTGTCTTGGTTGCCGCCTTCCACCAGCGAGGCATAGTCTGCAATCGCCGCGTCAACCATTGTAAGCTCAATATCCAATTCTCGTGCCAGTTCGCTCACGATCCTCAGATCTTTCAGCAGCAGGGCCGGCTTGAAACCGATATCGAACCGGTTGTCCAGCATGCTTGCGCCACGTTGCCGGAGAAACCAGCTGTCGGCTGCGCCCGCTGACAGTACTGATATTAGACGCTCGGAAGGCAGATTAAGTTGCTCTGACAGTGCGAGCGCCTCACACACGGCCTCCGCCACACCGGCAACGATTACCTGGTTGACGGCCTTGGTGGCTTGGCCCTGCCCCACGGCCCCCATGTGTGTGACCGCTCCGGAGATGGCGTCCAGCAGTGGCCGGATTCGCTCAATATCGGCGAATTCCCCCCCGGCCATCACGGCCAAGGAGCCGCGTATGGCGCCCTCCACGCCCCCGGAAACCGGTGCATCAACGAACGCTACGCCATGCCCGGCAAGTCGCTCAGACAGCTCGACAGCGGTCATCGGGTTGATGGTCGAGGTGTCCATGATGACCATGCCACGGCGTAATCCGGGCACCATGGCATCGATGACTTCAATCAGATCCTCATCGGCGGACACACAGGTCAGGATCGTGTCACAGTCTTGAGACAGGGCCGCTGGCGTCGCCGCCACGGTAACATTGCATTCACCGGCAAGCGCCTCGGCTTTACTGAGGGTACGGTTCCAGACTGAGCGCAGCAGCCCGGCTTGCGCAAGGTTCCGGGCCATAGGCGCACCCATTGCGCCGAGCCCGATCACGCCAACGTCTGGCGTGGCTGACCCTCCATCTCTTTCATCGCTCACAATGCGTCATCACCCTGCTCGCCCGTGCGTATCCTGATCGCCTGGTCAATGCCGTGCACGAAAATCTTGCCGTCACCGATGCGCCCCGACACCGCGGCCTCGGCAATGGCATCCACCACGGCCTCGACACGCTCTTCGGCCACCGCGATCTCAAGCTTCAACTTGGGCAGAAAATCCACCACGTACTCGGCACCCCGGTACAATTCGGTGTGCCCTTTTTGCCGGCCAAACCCCCTGACCTCGGTGACTGTCATGCCCTGTACGCCGACCTCCGCCAGTGCGTCGCGGACGTCATCCAACTTAAACGGCTTGATAATCGCGGTTATCATCTTCACTGGGATCTGCTCCTCGGGCTGCTGCAAGACCGACTTTAATCCGCCCCTGCAGGAGTGGCAAGGCTAAACACCGTTATGGGAATATCAAGATGATTAATCTGGCCAGAATCGACGAAATCGTTGAACGGCTCACCGCCTCATTGCCCCCCGGGGCGATTGCGCTCCGTGAGGAGCTTGAGTCACAATTCAAAACTATACTCAAGGCCACCTTCGAGAAGATGGACCTGGTCAGCCGAGAGGAATTTGAGCAGCAAAGCGCACTGCTGGAGCGCGCGCAGGCTCGGCTCGAAGCTTTGCAGCAGCAACTGGATGAGCTCACCACAAGATGACATCAAGTCGAAGCGCCTGTCTTGCGTTGCCAGGCCCCATTGACCGGGGTCAGCCATAGCGGATTGGAAATGCCTGATTTTCGATTGACTTCCCGATGTGAGTGTGGCGCCAACCGTCTGGCGGCGCTGCGACCTCCAATCCTTCGATTTTTTTGTCATTGCCTCGTCTGCCAGCAGGTGTATCAGAAACCGTATGCCGATGTGTCGATGTTCTGGGCCCGAGACGTGGACTGCGCACCTGATGCGCCGATAAGGTTCAGGCGCTACCGTTCGCCTCCCGCAGTTCGGCGCGGCAGCTGCGTCCATTGCCATGTTCCGGTGCTGGGTCTGCTTTCACCGCTCCCCGGGGCCCGCCTCGCGTTCCTGCCGAGCAGGCACTTTGATGAATCGGACGCCTTGCCATCTGCCGCGGCGCATATTTTTTATCACCGCAGGGTGCATGCCTCCCGCGACGGACTTGCAAAATACAGCGGATACTGGCCCAGCCAGTGGTATCTGATGCGCGCGATTGCGCGGAATCTCGGCGAAAGACTGAGCGCTTAACAAAATTTGCTTTCAAGAAAAAGGTCTCTGATTTTATAAACAAGTTTGAGCGAATCGTTATCAACCTCATTCAAAAGAAAGCGACGGCCAATGTCTGGTCCCTCCAACATATCAATGGTGATCTTTGACGGGCGACACACCCAGTTCCGAATGATTTGATCGGTCTCGTCCAGGAAAACATCCAGATCAATGGGTTCGAAAAAGCCTTCCAAAACCAGAAAACCCTCCGACCTGTAATGGCGAAGCAATTTGTGATATCGACACTTTTTGATTCAATGAGTTGAAATTCATTGTGATGCGAAATTTAGTCGGTCTTGATTCGCCGGACCCGGTTTAGCGCCATTTTTCATTGATTGTGAACTTGGGTGAAATTCGATCATCGTTCGAACCATGCAGCAACGGAGGATTTCCTCGGGCCCACTTTCCCCTCCTGTGTGGAAGGGTGTCTAAATTGAATGCACCCTAACCGGCCAGAGGCTGAACCTTCGACCAGGCTAGAAATAAGTGGTTGGAGCGACCTGAAGCACAACTCAGAAATGGGAAAAGCGGGCTACGAGCGGCCAGACTTCAACGCGATTGAAAGTTTACTTCCTCGATTGACTTTGGCCCGACCACTTCGTGGTGACGGTTTGACAAACCCTGTCGGCAGAATTTTCTATTCGCAAAAATAGTATTAAGCTCAAACCGTGAAGCACTCTCTCGCCAAAATAACTGCTTGTGTGACGCTCTGCGTTCATGCACACGACGGGAGCCATAATCCCCTGGGAATTAAAGAGATCGAGCTCAATAATCCCCTGTTTTCGCGTGTGATTTCTGCGGGGTACGCTGATACCTTCGGAACGGAGGCCTATCCAAGAACTGGAGATCCTTATCCGCGCACGGTAAATGGGCGGTTTTGTGTGACTGCAAGTCATCTGTTGTTCGATGTATCTGACCGTCAGTATTACGATCTCAATGGGCCTTCAACAATCACTTTTGAATTTTTCGCCCCGCGTGCGATGCGCGTTCAGTTTGGATACGATGCATCGGCAAGGGCAGAGCAGTTGCGGTGGATTGAGCTGAAGGCCGATTCAAACATCCAACGAATTTCCATAACGCTACCCGACGCTCGCCTTGTTAACCGGGGATTGTCACATACCGATTTTGCATTGATTGCAGAAGGGGCGGTCTCCGAAACACAGCGACCAGACCATCGCCATGAATTTACTCTATGTGATCTACAATTTTCCGCTGCGCAGCGCCGAGAGACTGCCGCTTCCATAGAGGCGAGATTCACGTTTACCGCCGACGGTGAACCCACTCCCGTCAGGCTGGGTCTGTACGATGTCCGGAGTGGCGAAATATCACTGCCCAGTGATCATGCCCTGAGCATCTATCACTATGACGGTTACAAGCAGCAGCACTTCAATCGCAGCATTTGGGATAGCAACGATCCATGGCCGCACTCAAACCGTTACTTCATCTACGCCCCCAGCGACTATCAAGTGACGCTAGAACCAGGTGACTATTGGCTCGTGGCTAGCCGGGGTCCCGAGTACGGAATTGAAAAGCGCAGAATCACAGTTTCGCCACTGAATACGCATGTCAACGTAAATCTGGAACGCCGGGTAGAGATGCCGGGTTGGTATGCCGGTGACGGCCATGTGCACATGCTGCGTGACTCTCCCGAAATGAACTCTTACATAGCTCAGATCGCGGCCGCTGAGGGCCTGACCGTTTTAAATCTCCTGCAAATGGGTAACCTGAAGCGCGAGTACTTTCAGCAATATGCTTTTGGTAAAGCGGGCCGATACACAGAACTTGACGCTCACCTGATACCCGGGGTGGAAAACCCCCGCTCCGCCGTGCTCGGCCACACCATCAGCCAAAACATTCAGCAATCCCTGTATAACCAAAATCATTATTTTGACCATCACCGACAATTCGCCGGCTATCGGGAGCAAGGCGCTGTTACCGGCTATGCCCACGTCGACCAGGGTTGGTACAACGAACAACGGGGACTGGCGTTGGATGTTCCATTGGGAGCGGTCGATTTCGTCGAGGTCATGCAAAACGGGCAGATCAAAACAGATCTTTGGTACAGCTTTTTGAATCTTGGATTTAAGCTTGCCCCGATGGCCGGGTCAGATTACCCCTATCTCGATTCGCCTGGCTCGGTGCGCCTGTACGCCAAGGTCGAGGGTGAATTTTCAACCCACAAATGGTTTGCCAGTGCCAAACTAGGCAAAAGCTTCGTTACCAATGGTCCGCTGATTGACTTCAAAGTAGATAACCATCAAGCAGGTGACGAAATCATTCTGAGCCAGCCGACCAAGCTTGCTGTTCGGGCCACGGTCTCCATTGCAACGTCGCTGGAAGAGCTGCGCGACGCTGCCCTCATCGTCAACGGGCGCATCGCTGAGTCATTCAAGGCAGATGACAATGGCAAAATCTCGGTATCTACCCGTCTCGCTGTGGATCGGGGCGCATGGATTGCCTTGGC
>CAXQNK010000102.1:0-2712 GCA_964225175.1 Candidatus Nitrosopumilus sp.
GCTTCCGTACGAGCCTGTTCTTTGCTGCCTGAGTGTCAGGCAACCTGATCGATGATGGTCGCCGCAATGCGGGCTCCGTCATCAGCCAGCTTCTGAAATTCGACCACCTGATCAAAGTTCATGTACCGATATATCTCGTCGGCCATTGAGTCGATTCTATTTGCGAACTCCAGATATTCCGCAGGCGTGGGCAGCTTGCCGAGAAGGGCGCCCACCGCTGCCAGTTCTGCCGAGGTGAGATACACATTGGCGCCATCTCCCAGTCGGTTTGGAAAATTCCGTGTCGAGGTGGAAAGAACGGTTGAATTTGGCTCTACCCGTGCCTGATTGCCCATGCAGAGGGAGCAACCGGGCATTTCGGTCCGCGCCCCGGCTTTGCCAAATATGGAAAAATATCCCTCTTCCATAAGCTGGTGTTCATCCATGCGCGTGGGCGGACAGATCCACATCCGGGTGGATACAGGCTTGCCATGAGCCTCGAGTAACTTGCCGGCGGCTCGAAAGTGTCCGATGTTGGTCATACAGCTACCGATAAAGACCTCATCAACGTCATCGCCTGCAACCTGCGATAGTAGACGGGCGTCATCCGGGTCGTTGGGTGCACAGACCACGGGTTCCTTGACCTCAGCCAGATCAATTTCAATGACTGCTGCATATTCCGCATCGGGGTCGGCTGCTAGCAGAGCGGGGTCTTGGAGCCAGGCTTCCATGCTGCGAGCTCTGCGCTCAAGGGTGCGTGGGTCTCCGTAACCCTCAGCAATCATTGCGCGCAGGAGCACGATGTTGGAGCGTAAGTATTCGGCAATCGTCTCCTCGCCCAATTTGATGGTGCAGCCCGCAGCTGATCTTTCGGCGGAGGCGTCTGAGAGCTCGAAGGCTTGCTCGACCGTCAGTGAATCCAGGCCTTCAATCTCAAGAATTCGTCCGGAGAAAATGTTCTTCTTGCCTTTTTTCTCTACCGTCAGCAAACCCTGTTGAATGGCGTAATAGGGAATTGCATGAACCAGATCCCGGAGCGTTATGCCCGGTTGCATTTCACCCTTAAAGCGGACAAGAACGGATTCTGGCATGTCGAGAGGCATGACGCCTGTCGCAGCTGCAAAGGCAACAAGACCTGACCCCGCGGGGAAGGAAATGCCGATGGGAAAGCGGGTGTGTGAATCGCCACCTGTGCCCACGGTATCGGGTAGTAGCATACGATTCAGCCCGCTATGAATGATACCGTCGCCCGGTCGCAGGGAAACGCCGCCTCGAGTCATGATGAAGTCGGGCAGGGTATGCTGCGTGTCGATATCAACGGGTTTTGGATAGGCGGCTGTATGGCAAAAGGACTGCATGGTTAGGTCAGCGGAGAAACCGAGGCAGGCCAGGTCCTTGAGCTCATCCCTGGTCATGGGTCCAGTGGTGTCCTGTGATCCGACTGTCGTCATGCGTGGTTCGCAGTAGGTACCGGGACGAATCCCATCCATGCCGCAGGCACGGCCCACCATTTTCTGCGCTAGCGTAAAACCTGTGCCGCTATCCGCAGGTTGTTCGGGCTTTCTGAAGAGCTCGCTTTCACCAAGTCCGAGGGCTTCACGGGCTTTTGCCGTCAAGCCTCTGCCGATAATCAAATTGATGCGACCGCCGGCCTGAACCTCGTCGAGCAAAACATCGGATTTGAGTGAGAATTCAGAGATGACGACGCCACTCTGGTCAAGTATTTTTCCGTCGTAAGGCCGGATTTCGATCACATCACCCATATGTAGATCATCAACCGGCGCTTCGAATACCAATGCGCCTGTATCTTCCATGGTGTTGTAAAAAATCGGTGCAACTTTTCCACCAATACACACACCGCCAGACCGCTTGTTGGGTACCCCCGGCATATCATCACCGAAGAACCAGAGCACCGAGTTGGTCGCGGATTTGCGCGAGGAGCCTGTCCCTACCACGTCGCCCACGAAAGCGACTGGTAGCCCCTTTGACTGTATGTCCGCAATCTGTGCCATCGGTCCTGTCACGCCGGGCTCATCGGGGCTTAGGCCCTCCCGGGCCATTTTGTACATGGCGTTGGCGTGAAGAGGAATATCGGGCCGTGACCAGGCGTCGGGTGCTGGAGACAGGTCGTCAGTATTTGTCTCGCCAGTGACCTTAAATACCACCATCTTTATCGATTCCGGGACAGCATCCCGGCTGGTGAACCAGTCGGCAGCGGCCCAGCTTTCCAAGACCAATTGTGCGTGCTCGTTCCCTTGCTTGGCCAGATCGGCCACATCATGAAATGCCTCGAACATTAGCAGTGTGTGCTTCAACTGCTCGGCCGCCTCGACAGCCAGTGCGCTGTCTGACAGCAAGCCGACTAAAGTCTCAATGTTATAGCCACCATGCATATTGCCCAGCAGCGCCACGGCGTCCTGACGAGGAATGAGGGCGCAGGTAAGCTCGTCCTTGGCGATGGCGGAGAGGAACCCGGCCTTGACGTATGCCGCCTCATCAACGCCAGGGGGCACTCGATTGCTGAGCAGTTCCAACAGAAAGTCTGCCTCTCCCTCTGGTGGATTTTTGATCAACTCGATGAGTCCAGCGACCTGTTCCGCATTGAGCGGCTTCGCCGGAATGTTCAGTTCTGCACGTTCTGCGACATGAGCGCGGTAGGCTTCAAGCACGGTGTCACTCCCCCGGTGATATTTCGATGATGTAAGCTGCGCGAAGTATACCTTTCGACCCGAT
>CAXQNK010000103.1:0-64236 GCA_964225175.1 Candidatus Nitrosopumilus sp.
AAGGCGCATCCCGATGTGTTTAATATCCTCTTGCAGGTTCTGGATGACGGTCGCTTGACCGATGGGCATGGCCGGACGGTGGACTTTCGAAACACGGTCGTGGTGATGACGTCCAACCTGGGGTCACAGCGCATCCAGGAAATGGCCGATGACGGCTACGAGGCAATGAAAGAGGCGGTGCTCGATGTCGTTGGCCAGCACTTCAGACCGGAATTCATCAACCGTGTGGACGAGCTGGTCGTGTTCCATCCGCTTGCACTTGAACAAATCCGGGCGATTGCCGGCATCCAGCTGGAGCACCTGCGTCGTCGATTGCGCAATGCCGGCTTGGAGATGCAGATTTCAGAGGCTGCGGTCGATCTGCTGGGACAAGCCGGTTTTGATCCGGTATACGGCGCCCGCCCGCTGAAACGGGCAATACAGCAGGAGCTGGAAAACCCGTTGGCCCAGAAAATTCTGGGGGGTGAATTCGCTGCAGGGAGTGAAGTGTCGGTGGACGTTGTGGACGGTGTGTTCAGTTTTACTGGGGCGATTCAGGGCGAATCCGTTGCAAGCTGAAGATATGTCCGCGTGAACAAGGCACGCCCCGAGGTGCAAAAAAAAGGGCGCTTCTGCGCCCTTTTTCCGAACATAATCGTTATCCTGCACTTGGCGGCCCTTAGGGAGCGACAGGCAGCATGACATCATCAATGACATGAATGATGCCATTGCTGGCGAGGATGTCCGGTGTGCCGATGGCTATTGGGCGGTCAAGGTTGTCGTATATCATGAGCGAACCCATGCCTTCGGGGTAAATCGACCCGCCTGAGAGCATTTCGATAGATTTGTTCATACCCCTGATCACGCTGGGAGAGGGGCGCCGCTCTGCCACAACGTGATAGAGCAATATGTCGGCGAGCGGCAGGTCGGCGGAACAAATGTTACCCGCGTTGAGATTGAGGTTACCAAAGGCCTCATCGGTGGGGGCGAACACGGTGAGTTCGACACCCTCGGCGGCTACCGCGCCGACGAGATTAGTGCAGGTGAGCGCTGCGACCAGTGTTTGGAAATTGCCCGCTTCTACTGCAATAGCCGCGATAGTGTCCATGCCCGGCTGGAATGTTTTCTTTCCGCCCTTTGCGAGCGCGGGCTGGCTTCCCAAGACCAGTGTTATCGCGAGGGCTGCGGTGAAGTTTCTGAATGAAGGTTTCATGTAGCGCTCCTTTTGTATAAGAATATCTAAATTTGAATAAAATATATGCGTATAACCGAGAGTATAGCTTCAAATAACGATACAAAAGATATACAATATGATGTGAAAACAGTGTGAAGTGATATCGAACAGCGCATAATGCCCTGAAAAACGAGTGTTCAAGATGAAACAAAATGGATGGGCTGGGTTAGTGATCGCGTCAGGCGTCGCGCTTGCGCCACACGCCACGGCTTCCCCCGATGCTGTGCGGTCGTACGACTACGACCGGCCCGAGGCTTGGGCCATGGCCTACATGACGGCCTCGACCCTGTTTCACGGCCTGGAGGTACCGGATCGGACCAATGGTCCGAAACTGCGTTTCGGCGCCGAGTTGGGCAACATCCCGACCATCAGTGCCTCCGACCGGCAAGTGGGTTTCAATGGTTCGAAGGACGAGGATCTTAACAAGAGCAAGGTGTTTGGTCGGGCGCGACTCTGGTGGGGCCTGCCCTGGGACTTTACGCTCGAGTTGGGCTATACGCCGCCGGTCAGTGTTAATGGATTACGGTCTGATCGCATCATCGCCGGGGCGCTCGCCCGGCCGTTGTGGACCGGGCAGAGTTGGCGACTGGGCCTGCGCCTCTTTGGACAATACGCCCGCGTAAGCGGGGACATCACCTGCAGTAAGGACATTGTCCGGTTCGGACCCGATGACGCAAGCAACAACCCGTATGGCTGCGTGGCGCCGTCTGATGACCGGGTCAAAATGAATCACTACGGCGCAGAATTGGCACTGGCGCGAACCATTGGGCAATGGTCTCCGTTTGCAAGTTGGTCCTACGTGAAGATCGAGCCTGAGGTCGAAGTCAATGCCGAGACTATTTCCGGTCCTGACCGAGTGTTACTGGGAACGGAAGGCGATCTCAAGACGGGCGCGTTCGGCGTCAATTATCGTTTGAAAAACGGGATGCGCTGGTCGCTGTCGGGCCTGTGGACGCCATTGTCTGTGAAGCGACGTACCGGCATTGAAAACGATGATTTCTGGAGTGTTCATTTCCTTTTTCAACTGGACACCCGTCACCTGGGTCTCTGACACCCGGTGTGATCAAGCCCGACCGGTCACGGTGGCTGGATGGGGCGAGGCGTGGCGCGAGCCGAATCAACTAGAATAAAGACATGTCAGGAATTTACCCATGACGGATCCCGGAGGCAGCGACGTGTCGCGCCGGCACACTTCCGCTCGCTCAAGTTCGTGATCACGCAGCCTCACCTGGAGTGGACCCTGCTGGCGCTGCATGTTGGCGTCGAGATCCTGCTGATTGTGCGGGTTTTGCTGCGACCCAACCGCGCGCCGGCCTCACGTATTGCCTGGGTCGCGATTATCGTTGCGTTGCCGGTTCTCGGGATCCTCTCCTACCTCCTGTTCGGGGAGGTTAATATCGGTCGTCGCCGCGTCGCACGCTTGAGGGGGGTGATCGAGAGTCTCCCCAACCAGGCCGCTGCCCGTCCGGCAGACTGCGACCGTCACCATGCTCGCATACCCAGGGAGCATCGCGACCTGTTCAGGTTGGGGTATTCAGTAAATGGACTCGAGCCGGTCGGGGGCAACGCTGGCCGATTGCTGGACTCACCCCGCGGGTTTATCGATTCCCTGGTGGAGGATATCGACGCCGCAAGGCATCACGTTCACCTGTTGTTCTATATATGGTTGCCCGATAACAATGGCTGCCGGGTCGTCGAGGCGCTGCAGCGTGCCGCCGCGCGAGGTGTGGTCTGTCGTGTCATGGTCGATGATCTTGGCTCCAAATTGCTCATTCGCTCACCGTATTGGCATGCCATGCAAGACGCCGGGGTGCGCCTGGCGATTGCGCTGCGGATAGGGAACCCGCTCCTGCGCATGCTGCGAGGCCGGATTGACCTCAGGAATCATCGGAAAATCGTGGTGATTGATGATCGCATCACCTACTGCGGCAGCCAGAATTGTGCTGATCCGGAATTCAGGATCAAAGCAAAATTCGCACCCTGGGTCGACGTCATGGTGCGATTTGAAGGCCCGATTGCCAGGCAAAATCAGCATGTATTTGCGGGTGACTGGATAACCTATGCCGATGAGAACATCGCGCACATGCTCGAGGGACCGGTCGCGGCGCCGTCACGGGGGTTTGCCGCGCAGGTGATTGCCACCGGACCCACACGGCGTTTTGCTGCCATGTCGCAGGTGTTCCAGGCGCTGATCCACTCTGCCTCGCGGGAGCTCGTGATCTCGACGCCTTACTATGTGCCCGACGAATCCATGCAGGATGCCCTGTGCGCTGCAGCATACCGGGGTGTATCGACGACCTGCATCTTTCCGGCAAAAAATGACTCCTGGGTGGTTGCCGGTGCGAGCAGAAGTTACTACTCCGATCTGCTGCAGGCCGGAGTGCAAATTTACGAGTACGAGGGAGGCTTGTTGCACGCCAAGTCATTGACTCTGGACGGCAACGTCATGTTGATCGGCTCTGCAAACATGGACCGCCGCAGTTTCGACCTGAATTACGAAAACAACATCATGTTGGTTGATGAAGGGCTCACATTGGCCTTGCGGGCCCGTCAGCAGGCGTTTATCGACGCATCGTGCCGCGTTGAACTCGATGACGTCTTGGCCTGGCCCGTTCATCGGCGCTTGTGGAATAACACCCTGGCGACCCTCGGCCCGGTTCTCTAGGAACTGAATCGGAGAGCTTTGGCAACACGCACGCCTGATTGTCTCGCGTTCGTTACTCACTGATTGCCTGTGGGCTGCCACGAAGGGCGGGCCAGATGTGGGATTAATCCCACAAATTTCAGATAACACCTTTATGGTAGAAATCCCACGGTTTGCGTGCTACAAACAGGGCATGAACAGGATTAACGAATTGGAACAGGGCACGGATACTTCTGGCGGAGACCTGCTGGAAAGCATCAGCGCCTACTGCCAACTGGCAAAAATCGCAGAATCGACCTTTGGCCGCCAGGTCATGAACGACGGCAAGTTCGTCGCCCGCCTGCGCAATGGCTCGCGGGTCACGCCAGAGACCTGGCGTCGCGTCACTGAATATATTGAAACCCACGGTGGAACCGTACCCTCGGAGATTGACCCCCGAATCCTCCATGTCATGTCTCGAGAGCAGCTCGACAACCAGTCTCGTCGCGAAGCCATTGCTGCTGAGGTGGACGATGATTCAGAACAGAGCTTTCGCTTCTTTGATAATCGGCAAAAATACCTGTTGTTCATCAATACCTGCAGTGAAAAGGACAAGGTCGCAAAGCGCATCGGCCAGGAACTCAAACACATCGAGCCCCACCCCCCTGCCTTCAGGCTGTTCGACGCCGGCTTTGGCGATGGAACCGTCCTGACCCGGGTTTTGAGAGAGATGCATCGCCGCTATCCGACCATGCCGTTCTACGTGTCGGGCAAAGAGGTCAGCCTCGAAGATGTGCGACTGACGCTCGCGAAAGTCGCAGATCGGATTTTCGAGCATCCCGCGACCGTGCTGGTCCTCACGAACATGTATTACTCCGAGGCGCCCTGGCTGACACCAGCCCATCCGGACAAGGCGGACTCCGTGGTGTGGAAGGAACTGGCCTTGACCGGTGGCACGGCTCATGAATTTGACGAACAAATCAGCTCGCTGGATGATTTCCTGGTTGACAATTGGCAGGCAAAGCACAGTACCAGGACAGGCAACCCGATTTACGAGCGGCCCTCGGTGCTGGTGATCTATCGGGAGGATTATCGATTTCTGATGGATGGCGTGATCCCCAAGCCCGGCCCGCAAAAAGCGGATTTTGATCTGGTCATCGCCTCTCAACCCTATCGGTCCCGAATGCCCGCGGAGTTCAAGGTGGAGAAGGTGGTAGGCCCTCTGACACGCGCGTTGGGGCCTGGTGGGCGATTGCTGGGTATTCACTCTTACGGGAATGACCCGGGGCTGGAAATCGTGCGGCGCGTATGGCCCGGCGAAGAGCCGTTCATTACCAACCGTCATGATATTTTCAATGCGCTGCGAGCAGAGCTGGGCTCAGAGGCGGTAAATTATCAATTCAGCGCCAATTCCGATGATCGTGCAATTTTCAGCTATGAAATGCACGCCTTGCCCACTGAAATCTCCGCCAGCATCGGCACTTCGACCCTGTTTGCCGCATGGAACGCTGCGGTATACGTGGCGCAGATCGAGGATGAGCGCCTCACTGACGCCATGAGTCAAGGCACTTACATCGAAGCCACCCGCAGCGTGCTCCAGGAATTCGGTGGTCTCTGGTTTAACGATGAAACCTACGTCATCGTGCGGAAACCGGATCAGGATCAATGACAATAAATCTCCACCAGGTGGGAAAAGCGTCTTTTCCCAATTTGAAAACTCCCGGCAGCGGCGCTGAGGACGCTTTCTCGATTGCCCGGGAGTTGGTTCGGGGAGGTTCGTTCGAATTCAGCTTCGGTGATGCCTCTTTCATTGAAGAGGCAGCCGAACACCTGCCTTTCGGCATGCCGGTGTACGTGCCCATGCTAGCCGCGCACTCGCTGGGTTCTGGCCTTGCCCTGATTGAACGGCTCGCCAAGGCTGGCCTCGATCCGGTGCCGCACATTGCCGCACGCGGCATTGTCTCGCGTGATGAGTTGGCCGGGTTTCTGAAAACCGTGACCACCAGCGCCGGCGTTCATCGCCTGATGCTGATCGGGGGCGACCATGCCCAGGCGCGGGGTCCCTACGTGACGAGCATGGACCTGTTGAACGATTCCTTATTGCAGGAGTTCGGGATCAGCGAGCTTGGGTTCGCCGGGTACCCGGAGGGTCACCCCCATATCGATTCGGACACTCTGCATGCGCAACTGGTCGAGAAGCTCCACTCCGCCCGGGACCGGGGGATCGGAACGCAAGTGGTGACCCAGTTCGCGCTGGTGCCGACCCGGATCGTGGAGTTTTGCACGCGCCTGGCTACAGATGCTCCGGACGTCCCTGTCTATGCAGGCATGGCCGGGCCAACCCGGATGCAGCAACGCATTCATTTCGCCCGCTACTGCGGAGTCAGCGCAAGCCTGCCGGCACTGGGCAAGGTAGGCGTCAAACTGCCTCAGGCCAGGCTGCATGCCAAACCCTCACAACAACTCGCGCTGCTGGCACACCATAACGTCACGCATCCTTCCAGCAACCTGGTGGGCGTCCATGTCTACGGCTTCGGGGGTTTTCGAAAAACCGTCCACTGGATTCATGAGCATGGCGGATTTGCGCGGGGTGTGCAGACGGCAGATTCGCCCTGAGTCCACCGCATCCCGGTTTTCACGATCGCTTTTCAAGGGCGTCATCTGTTCCGCGCAGTGCACGCCATCGCGTTAAAATACTCCACCTGTTTTACTTTTGCGGGGTGTTGCTGCTTGAAACTGACCGACCGAACACAACGACTCCTTGGATCGGTTCTGATCGTGGCCTTGTGCCTGGCCGTCGCGAAAGTCCTCGCGGGTGAGCCGGTCGAATTGAAAAAGCGGGCGCTTTTTGATGCGCCGGAATTCCTTATTCCACGCATCGAGGGCGGCAAAGGCAACCCGATGGATTTCATGGGCCGTCACCTGGCCCGGCAGGCCTGGCCGGCGTCACCTGCCCAGATCGTCCAGCTCAAGGCGGCCGAACGAGCCCGGGAATCTTTCGATGCCATTGACCAACTGGTGGGTCGTTCTGATAAACGTTCTGTCTGGCGCACCATTGGTCCAGCCACCGAGTCGGACGAGGGGTTGTGGGAACCCAAAAACTCCAGCGGGCGGGTGACGGACCTGGCCATCGCGCCGAACTGCGACGATTCTGACTGCAGGCTGTACCTCGCCAGCGCCGGCGGAGGCGTATGGCGCACGGACATCGCGCTGCATCCCGAGGATCCGGCCTGGCGAAGACTGGAAGGTGGGCTGGAAAGCAACAGTATCGGGGCCATTGTCCTTGACCCCAACGATCCGACCGCGAATACGCTGTATGTCGGCACCGGGGAAGCCAACTTCAACTACACCTCCAATGCCGGTCGAGGCATGTTTCGGTCCACCGACGGAGGCGATCATTTCACCCGTATTTCGACCCTGCACGACGGCCTCGATTTCACGGCGAGCCGGGGTATCAGCCGGATCCTGGTCCAACCGGGTGCACCACAGACCATCTACGTGGCCACGACGACCGCCATGCTGGGTATGACGGCGGTGCGCGGGGGGCAATCCACCATCACCGGCAGGCCGCAGGCGCCGGTGGGCCTGTATCGAACCCGGGATGGCGGGACGAGTTGGGAGTTCCTCTACGAGGTGGAGGTCAACACGGAAACCAGCGCCGGCACGCCGGAGGGGATTTATGAGTACATTTCCGGCGTGAAGGATGTCCAGCTCGATCCTCTGGATCACGACACCGTATACATATCGGTACTGGGGCAGGGCATCTTCCGCTCCTCGGTTGCGCTGGATGGTGATTCGGAATTTCGTGTCGTTTTTCGCGTGGTACCCGAGAATTTTCCTGCCCCGGACGCCTACGTCGCATTCGCCGCCGTAGAGAAGGACAACAGCACCCGGATTTACGCCTACAACGGCAATGGCAATGACCTGGAGCAGCAGGGGCTGTTTCGCCTTGATGATGCCGCCGTATCCGCCGATAACCTGAATGACCAGGCGACCGGCATCAATCGTCCAGAGGCCTGGCAGGAACTCACCCGACCGCTGGCCAGGCCTGCCGATTATGCGGAGTGGCGAGCATGCAACGGGCAGTGCGTCTACGATCTCGTCGTGGCCGTTCCGCCCACGCAGCCGGACACCGTGTACGTTGGTGGTCAGTTGACGCCTTACCTCGGCGATTCCACGCTGCGTTCGACGGATGCCGGCAACTCTTTCACTTCCATGGCCATTGACCTGCAGGAACCCATCGGCATCCCGCACGTGGATGTTCGCGCGATCGCCTTCCGCCCGGAAAACCCCAACATCGTGTTTATTGGTTCAGATGGCGGCATCGTGCGTTCCAATGGTGTCTTCGGCGATGGACGGGGCCTGTGCGGCAGCCTCTACGGTATTTCGCCCGATGACGATTTTTACTTCTCGCTGTGTCAGCAGACGGCTTCCTTGATCCCCGACGGTTTCATTTTCATGAACCGGGGCCTCCAGACCATGCAGCTGTACAACATTTCGGCGGACCCGAGTGGCTTGCTCGATCGGTACATGGCCGGTACGCAGGACAACAGCACCCAGTGGTACAGCGGTTCCGGGCATTATCTGCACTGGACCAAGGTCTTCGGACGGGGTGACGGCACCTCCGCCAACGGTTTTCATCCTACGGACCGCAACATCCTGTTTGCCAGCTACCAGAGCAACTATTTCTTCACGCATTTCAATGCCGGCGAGGGCGGGGATGCCTCCTGGGTGCACACTTCCGGGCCGATCAGGTTCAGTGACGACCTCGCCGACCCGGTGGGGCCGACCGGTCGCCAGTTCATGACCTTCGATCCGCTTGATGCAGACACCCAGTACACGGGTTTCGAACACATTTGGAGAACACGAAACAACGGCGGTGATCGGGCGTTCCTGGAGTCGAATTGCCGATTGAATGATGGCTGGGACAAGCCGGAGTGCGGTGACTGGGAGGCGTTGGGCACCTACCTGACGCGCGAGGAATTCGGGACCGATCGACAGGGCGGAGTCATCGTCGCTGCGGAGCGGTCCGCCGGGGACTCGGGCACGCTCTGGGCGGCAAGTTCACTGGGCCGATTGTTTCGCAGCAGGAACATTGATGCCGCGGCTCCTGCGGTCAGTTTTGAGCGTCTCGACAGCGAGGCGACTCCACCGCGATTCGTCAGTGGCATTGCCGTCGATCACCAGAACCCGGATCGCGCATTCATCGCCTACTCGGGTTTCAGCGCGGTCACGCCCCAGACGCCGGGTCATGTTTTCGAGGTGGTCCATGATGGTGATCAGGCGATCTTCACATCCATCGATTACAACCTCGGTGACCTACCCATTACCCATCTCGTAAGGGACAGCGTGACCGGTGATCTGTATGCTGCGACCGATCTGGGCGTCCTGGTGCTGTATGCCGGCACAAAGTCCTGGGAAGTGGCGGGCAGCGGGTTGCCACTGGTGATGACACCGCATCTCGAAATACACCCCCGCGAGCGCAAGTTGTTCGCGGCCACGCACGGGCTGGGTGCCTGGTTTCTGAATCTGTCCAAGCCGGACCCGCCCGCAACATCCTCAACGGATGGTGCCGTGCCCTGCGGTCAGTCCTGCCAACGCTGAGCGTTTTATGAACCTGGGCGAGGGGCCTGGCCAGTGAGTTGCGCCGGGACTCGCGGCCCCGGTGGTTCAATCACCGGGTGTAAGGAGCACCTTGTAAGGGACGGGCCGTCGTGCAGCCTGCATGGCGGTCTCGATTTCAGCAAAAGGGAAGCGTTCGAAGCTCAGTCCGTCCAGGGAATTCTCGCCCAGCCAGCCGAGTGCCTGGTCCATTGGGCCGCAGCGTGAGCCGATCAGGCGCAGCTCATTGGTCACCAGCGGATTGAGATTCATCGGCCATGCCTCAGCATGTGTGCTTTTCAACACCACCGTGCCCCGCGCTTGCGTGGCGGCGATCGCTGAGCGCAGTCCGTCGGGTTGCCCGGTGCACTCGATCACCATCGGATACTGGGATCCAATGCTGGAAATGGTCCGCACGCCCTCGGCGGAGAGGATCTGACGCTTGGGATTTCGTACCAGGATGTCGATCTCCACGGCGTCTGAAGAGAGCACCGCGGCGACCAGTTGCCCCAGTCTGCCCGCGCCGATGACCAGGGCTCGATCCGGTAATGCCACCTGTTCACGAATTTCGAGTGCCGCGGCGATCGGCTCGGTGAGCACGGCGGTCTCGGTGGTCACGCTGTCCGGCACGCGCAGCAGGTTGGCACGCGGCAGGGAAAGGCATTCTGCGAACGCACCCGAGCGGTTTCGGATCCCGGCGACCGTGCGCCCCGGGCAGTGTTGCGGCAGGCCAGCGAGACAGGTCTCGCAGGCCTGGCAGCCCACGTTGATGTTGCCCACCACCCGGGCGCCAGCCCATTCGGGGTCCTCGTTGTCCACCCGGGCCACGAACTCATGTCCCGGGATGCCGGCAAAGTCGGCATAGCCTTTGGCCAGTTCGAGGTCGGTGCCGCAGATGCCCGCAGCAAGCACGTGCAGGCGCACTTCTCCCGTGCCTTCAATCGGGTCAGGCAAATCCTGCCGATACCGGAAAATGCCGTTTTCGAGCCAAACGCCTCTCATCCTGCGGAGTGTATCTCAAACAATCGACTTGAGCCCGCTTGGATGTTTGTGTTTCCATGCAGCAACAAACACGGTGCAGTCGGATGTTCGGCTTGCGCTCAAACACGGTCAGCCAGCGCCCGGGCGATAGCAGCACGGAACGCGAGGGGGTCTGGCCCGGGAGTCGAGAACCCCATGGCGACAGAGACATCAATGCACGCAAAGCTGCCCAGCCATGCGAGTGCCGTCATCATCGGCGGCGGCGTGGTGGGCTGCTCCATCGCCTACCACCTCGCCAAGCTCGGCTGGCAGGACGTGGTGCTGCTGGAACGCCAGCAGTTGACCAGCGGCACCACCTGGCATGCCGCCGGATTGATTGGCCAGTTGCGTGGCTCTCTCAACATGACCCGGCTCGCGCGCTACACGCGGGAACTCTACCAACAGCTGGAATCGGAAACCGGGCAGGCCACCGGTTACCGCCAATGCGGTTCAATTTCCATCGCCACGACACCGGCCCGGCTGGAGGAGTTGAAGCGCAACGCCTCCATGGCCAAGGTGTTCGGTTTGCAGGTGGACGTTCTCGACCGGGCGGCCATCGTGGAGCGATTTCCGTTGATCGCCGATGACGACCTGCTCGGCGGGATTCACATTCCCTCCGACGGTTATGCCAACGCGGTGGACGTGACCCAGGCCCTGGCGAAGAGCGCGCGGGCCGCGGGCGTTCAAATGTTCCAAAACACCGAGGTGACGGCCATTGAGCGGTCGGGCCGGGCGGTGGCGGGCGTGCGCACCCGTGGTGGAGAGATTCGCTCGGACCGCGTCGTCATCTGCGGTGGCATGTGGAGCCGGGACCTGGCGGCGAGCGTCGGGGTGACGCTGCCCCTGCAGGCCTGCGAGCATTACTACGTGCTGTTTGACGGCATCGAGGGCCTGACACCGGAACTGCCCGTGCTGCGCGACTACGATTCGGGCATTTATTTCAAGTATGACGCGGGCCGACTGATGGTCGGCGCCTTCGAGCCGAACGCCAAACCCTGGGGTTGTGATGGCATCCCGGCGGATTTTTGCTTCGATGAGATTTCGGGTGATTTCGAGCACATGGAACCCGTTCTGATGGACGCCATGCGTCGGATTCCGGCACTTGAGGAGGCCGGCCTGCAGAAATTTTTCTGCGGACCGGAAAGTTTCACGTCCGATGTGCGTTACCACCTCGGTGAGGCCCCCGAACTGGACGGGTGCTTCGTGGCGGCCGGCATGCACTCGATCGGTTTGCAGTCCGCGGGCGGGGTCGGCAAAGTCATGGCCGAGTGGATGCAGGAGGGCTACTCGCCCGTCGACCTGTGGGAAGTCGATGTGCGTCGCAACATGCCCTTCCAGTCCAACCGCAAGTACCTTCGCGAGCGGGTCACTGAGACCCTCGGACTGCTTTACGCCAATCACTGGCCTTACCGACAGTACGAAACTGCGCGGGGCGTTCGTCGCTCGCCCCTGCACGATCGGCTCGTCGCCCAGGGCGCGTGCCACGGCGAGGCCTTCGGCTGGGAGCGGCCCAACTGGTACGCCCCTGCCGGTGTCGAGGCGGTGTATGACTATAGCTGGGGCCGTCAGAACTGGTTTGATTTCGCGGCTGCCGAGCACCGGGCGGTGCGTGAGTCGGTGGGCTTGTTCGATCAGTCCTCCTTCGCCAAGTTCCGCTTGCAGGGCCGTGACGCGGCGGGCGTGCTCAACCGGGTCTGCGCCAACGACATCGACGTATCGCCGGGCCGAATCGTCTACACCCAGTGGCTGAACGAGCGCGGTACGATCGAGGCTGACCTGACCGTGACCCGGCTGGATGAGGATGACTTCCTGGTTATCGGTGGCGCGGAAACCGAGGTGCGGGACTTCGACTGGCTGCGCAGGCACATCCCCGGGGACGCGCGCTGCGTGCTGACCAACGTCACGTCCGGCTTTGGCGTGATCTCAGTCATGGGCCCCCATGCCCGCGCGCTGCTGCAGTCGCTCAGCCCGGACGACTTGTCCGATGAGGCTTTTGCTTTCGGTACCAGCCGGGAGATTGAGCTGGGCTATGCCCGCGTGCGCGCCTCGCGCATTACGTACGTGGGCGAACTGGGCTGGGAACTGTACATACCGACCGAATTCACGACGGGGGTCTATGACGAACTGGTCTCGGGTGGCGCGTCACACGGCCTGGTGCATGCGGGTTACCATGCGTTGAACTCGTTGCGAATCGAGAAGGCCTACCGCCACTGGGGCCACGACATTACCATCGACGACACGCCCCTCGAGGCGGGCCTCGGTTTTGCCGTGAAGATGAACAAGCCCGGCGGCTTTCTCGGCCGCGGAGCCCTCGCCGCGAAGCGCGCCGAGGGCCCGGCCCGGCACCTGTTGCAGTTCCGCCTCGATGACCCCGATCCGCTGCTCTATCACAATGAGCCCATTTGGAGCGGGGACCGCATCGCCGGATACATCTCATCGGGCGCTTATGGATACACCCTCGGTGCGGCCATAGGCCTGGGGTACGTGTCCTGTGAGCCCGGACAGTCCGCGGCGGACCTTGCCGCCGCCGCTTATGAGATCGAAATCGCCGGCACGCGGTTCGCTGCGCAAGCCTCGCATCGGCCCCTGTACGACCCGGACAGCCGGCGTATTCGCGCCTGACCGGCGTGCTGAATGTTTTCCCGATGGCGGCTAAGGTAGTGGGCTCGCACGACGACCGGGGACGGAGGGAACAGCGCCAATGAAGCTGGCAGAGTATTGCGAATTCGACGCGCTGGGCCTGGCGGAGCTGGTGGAGCGCGGGGAGGTCAGCCCTCGGGAATTGGCCGAGTTGGCCGCTGAAGCGGTGTCGGCGCTCAACCCGCAAATCAACGCGGTCATCGAGGTTTGGGCGGATCGGGTGAGCGGTCTCGACGAGGACAGTATCCGACCGGGGCCGTTCAGGGGCGTGCCCTTTTTCCTGAAGGACCTGGGCCCGAAACTGGAGGGCCGCCGGCAGGAGGCCGGCTCCCGCTTGATGCGGGGACACGTGGCGCAGTACACGCATTTTTTTACCGAGAAGCTGATGGAATCGGGCCTGAACCTCATCGGCCGCACGACCTGCCCGGAATTTGGCGTCACGGGCACCACGGAGTCGGCACTCACCGGCGCCACGGCCAACCCATGGGACCTGCAGCGCATCGCGGGCGGTTCCAGCGGGGGGTCAGCGGCCGTCGTGGCCGCGGGCATCGTGCCCATGGCGCACGCCAATGACGGTGGGGGTTCGACGCGGATTCCCGCCTCGATCTGCGGTAACGTCGGCCTGAAACATTCCCGGGGCCGGATCAGCTACGCGCCGGAGGGCTGTGACCTGTCCTTCCCGCTGTTCTCCGAGGGCGTCAATGCCCGCTCAGTTCGCGATGTCGCGGCATTCCTGGACGCCGTGCATGGACCGGCACCGGGCGAGCCGATCATGTTTTGTCCGCCAAAGCGCCCCTTTCTGGAGGAGGCGCGTCGCGACCCCGGCCGGCTCAGGGTGGCTCTGTGCACCGATCATTGGGGCCGGTTCCCGGTTCATCCAGACATTGCCGCGGAAATTTCCCGCGTGGCTGAGCTGTGCGAGTCTGCAGGGCACCATGTTGAAATAACCGAACCCACCCTGGATTTTGCGCAGTATGAACAGGCCTTCAAGGGCATCTGGTGTACCGATGTGGCGGCTTTGCTCAGTTACGAAGCCATGCAGCTGGGAAAAGAACTCACGGTAGAGACGCTCGAGCCGGTCACTTTGAAAATGTTTCAACGTGGGATGAGCGTGTCAGGCACAGAGCGAGTGATGTTCACCGGCGCCATGCACGAACTGTCACGGCAACTGGGAGACTTTTTTGAGTCTTTTGACGTGCTGCTCGGTCCCACCATGGCGCAACCCACCCCGCGCCTGGGCAGCCCTTTCAATCTGCAGCACGGGGACCAGGACCTCGACGATTGGTTCGACCACGCCCTGGGCCTGCTGCCGATCACGCCGATCAACAACATCACGGGCACTCCCGCCCTCTCGCTGCCCCTGTGCACGGAGCCTGGCGGCCTGCCGCTGGGCGCCCATTTCATGGCGCCGGTGGGTCGCGAGGATCGGCTGCTCAATCTTGCCGGTCAGCTGGAGCAGATGGCGCCCTGGGCGCATCGCCGCCCGCCGGTACACGTTAGCAGGGCCGGCACCGGCCGCTGAACCGCTGGCCCCCCAAGAGGCTGGCGACGGGGCGATCATGCGCTTGCCTAAGACATAAAAAACCCCGCCGGGGGCGGGGTTTTGTCGGCGCACCGGGCGGCTGCGCGCCGCCCGGGCACCAAAGCTTTACTCCGCGCCGCAGTCGGAGATGCAGCCCTTCACGCAGGCCAAAAGCTGGATGTAGGGCAGGACATCCTCCTTGGAGGGTTCCTCTGAGGTCGTGCTGCCCACAACCACGTCGTGGCTGTGGTCTCCTTCCTGAGCCACCGTGTGCTGGTGGTCCGCTTCGGAGTTGATGTCATGCGAATGGGTAGAGATGGCAAAACTCGCCACTTGGTCCAGGACCGGACAATTTGAGAGAAGGTCACCAGGATTGGTACACGTGTCCACGTTTTTCTGGACCACACCATCCGAAGCCTGGGCAGTCTTAGTTGCGCCCCCGTGGCTGTGGGCACCACCAGGGCTGGTCTGGCCGGTATGATCGTGCGCACCTTCGGTTTCCGACTCTATGGTACCGAAGTCGACTTCGTGCGTGTGGCCCGTGCGGTCTTCATTATTAGCCATGGGCGTTCCAGAACCGCCCGCAACCGTGCCGCTTTCCGGCAGCCCGACGATGGCAAGGCCTCGCGCCGCAGTGTACTCGTCCCAGCCCGGCGGGCAGGCCGTCGCCGCGTAGAACGCGATGGTGCCTTCGGGCACGGGCGGCTCGGCGATGGTCAGGTCGTACTCGTCGCCTTCGCTCTGGCCCAGACCATGAGATACCTTCACCAAGTAGTCGCCGGCGACCCCGACACCGTCCGCTGGAAGATCACAGCGTATATGGTCAAAATCGGGACCAATGAGCGCACAATCATCCGTCAGGTCCCACATGCCCAGCGTCACCACCAGCGGATCGTCCCCGGGGTCGAAGTCGGCCCCAAAGATGTCCATTAACTGGTTATCTGGGTCATCATCGAGATCAAACGGATCGGTCAGAAAAACCTCACTGATGATTAACTGAAGGCCGGGCCCGCCCGGGTCTGGCTTGCCCTTGGCCAAGGCGTTCGTCGAAACCGCAGAGCTGAGGAAAGCGCAGACTGCAATGAGCAGCGTGGTTTTGCCTAGCCCGGGTTTCGTCGAAATTGCGCGGAAAATCGCGGAAACCGGTGAAAAGATCATCTCAATGTACTCCCTTTTTTGTTTACAAATTAGTCATGAGGGAATTGAGGTGTCGACGCGGAATAAAAATGTCGAGCCCTGCGCTGCATCGGATTGAACGGACCGCCGGAGCGTGCGCTTCCCCTCTACCCCAAGCGGCGCATCGCCTCCGTACCTGTTTCGGAATCGGTTTGTCAACGTAGGCTGTGCGGGGTGCAGGCAGTTTTTGCAGTCGCGCCCCGCGTATCAGCCCGCGCACGCCCACTGCCAAACTGCGCTGCGCCCTGACCCCTGCGAGCGTCGGATGTCGGGTGGGGTCAATCCGGTGCACGATTTGGCCCGTTGGGTCAAATCGCGCGAAGCGACTTCTGTTATGTTCCCGCCGGGTCATTTGGGATGGGGGAGCGAACGACCCTTATTTTGGATCAATTTATTGGAGTGAATACGAATGAAAAACAGAATTATTCTGGCAGTATTGCTGCTGGCCGGATCAAGCGGGGCGATGAACACGCTCGCCGATTCACATCAGGGTGACGAGGCCGGATTACCGCCACAGCTTTCAGATGTATGGGTTGTGACACCCAGGGATGGGCACCACGCAGAATTCGAGGCGGCGTTGCGGGAGCATATTGCCGTCCGCAGGACTGCGGGCGATCCACGCAACTGGGACACTTACGCGGTCGTGGTGGGGGATTCCATCGGTACTTACGTGGTGCGTCACTGTTGCTTCGAGTGGCCCGATCAGGACGCCTACCTCGAGTGGTCCAACGGCACCGAATTACAGGCCCACTGGAACGACAATGTCCATCCGCACGTGGCAGACTACAGGCACTACATGGACAGATTCGATTGGCAGAACAGCCATTGGCCAGCAGAGGGTGAAGACTGGAATTACGTGGGCGTCACCCGGTGGAATCCAAAGCCAGGTGAGGGAATGACACGATATACCGTCCGCAAGAAGATGTCCGAGATCGCCAAGGAAAACGGATGGGACGGTCGCTGGCTGTGGATCAACCCTGTCGGGGGCGCCACGTCGCTCGTGCTCGCCACGCCGTTCAAGGATTACGCCGACATGGCGCCACCAGAGACAAGTTTCTACGACTTCCTGGTGAAGCACACCAGCGATGAGGAGGCCGCTTCGATGCTGCAGACCTTCGAGGGCAGTTTCTGGAGTTCTGAGTATGTCATTTTTGAACGGCGCAGGGACCTGTCGACGCCCGCTGGTGAGTAATTAGTGATCGCGTAGTCAACTCGAGACCCGGACACCGCGGCCACCGGCTGCGGTGTCTGTTCAAGCTGGAAGCGGCGCCTGGCGCGCCAGCGGTTTCCGGGCTTCCGCAATTCGAACCCCTTGACAGATTCGACCTGGCCGGGCACGTGGCGAGGGCCAACTTTTACTGCGGCGCTCCGGTCATCGCTGAGCGCAGAGAGTCGGTGTCATCGAAGGCCGTGAAGGTTTTTATCTTCCCGCCCTCAAGCGTGAACAGGTGTAGCGCGTAGGTGTCCAGACCCTCGGCGGTCATGCGATTCACCACGTAGACCTTGTCGTCCACGGAGTCGATGCTGATGTGCTCGAGGCTAAACCCGGGCCAGTACTGGGGTATGACCTCGAAAACGTTGGCGATGACAGCGTCGGTGCCGTGATGCGTCCCCGATTGCGGTAGATCGCCGTAGATCGTAAAGCTGAGGTCATCGCTATGCAGATCTCTCCATGCCTCCATGTCTCCTGCGGCGAAGGTCGAGTAGGCGTTTTTGACGACTTGCTCGTTGGTGGGTGAACCGTGTTCGTGCCCTTCGGCAAACACCAAATTGGACATGAGGCCGATCAATAAAACCACTGTGTGTCGCATTTTGCACTCCCGGGTCAAAGGGTTGTTGCCTGACGAGATTCTAGCATCGAATAGAAAAAAAGACTTTGGCGTGAAGTGGCGTCACGCGAGGTGAACGCAAGCGTGTGCGGCCCCTGCGGCAGTTCCACGAGGCGCTGGGGCATGGGTGGCGGTGCCAAGCGCCGAATCAGGTCGCCTCGAGGTGTCAGTCGGCCAGGTGAGCGGGCAAGAGGTCGCGCGCCAAAACGTCCTCGATGGTCTCGGGTCGGCGGATCAGGTCGGCATTCGCGCCGTTGACCAGGACCGTTCCGGGGCGTGGCAGCGCGTTGAAATTAGACGCGCAGGACTCGGCGTAGGCGCCGGTATTGAGCAGGGCGAGCAGGTCGCGACGCTGCAGCCGTGGCGAGGGCACCTCGTGCATAAGGATCTCGGCATTGCAGGTTTGGCCAACGAGATCGTACCGCTCCGAGACCTCGGCGCCCATCCGGTTGGCGATAAAGTAATCAAAAGCGGGCCGTTCCAGGTTCAGTCCATGGACGCCCAGGAACACCTCGGAGGTGTCGAGTTCGGCCCAGCGTTGTTGCACATGCACATCGTCCGCCTTGACGTTCTGCACCGTTGTGAGATGAATGCCCGTGTCCGCGTGAAGCCCCCTGCCGGGCTCGATTTCCAGCGTGATTCCATCGGCCTTGAAGCCGTATCTCCGCAGTGCCCGCGAGCATGCCGTCCCGACAGCACTGGCAAAATCTTTCAGCGGCGGGGTGGGGTAATTGACCACGGCGACGTCCGGGTCATGATCGACCGGGCTGGGAAATCCTCCGCCCAAGTCGATGAAAGAGGGCGTCCATCCCGACATCAGGTCGCTGACTTCCCGGGTCAGGGCGAGGCAGGCATCGATCCAGGCGTCCCAGGCGATAAGGCGCTTGCTGTGACGGCCCATGTGCACGTGGACGCCGATCGGGTCGACGTTGGGAAATGCCAGGGCTCGTGGCGCCATTTCCAGGAGCTCACGGGTTGGAATGCCGTACTTGATCAGCTGCGTCAGGTCACGAATCTGCATGCCCGGGACAAAGTCGGACTCCAGATCGAGATCTGCTAGGTAGGGTTTGAGCCGAAACAGCACCCTGGCCGCCAGGTCCAGTGAGGCGGCCTCCTGCTGACAGATTTCAAGCTCCCGGGGGCTGTCCAGGACAATACGCGCACCCGCCTCTATGGCCCTTCGGATCAGCGGTCGGGACTTGATCGAACCGTTGACGGAGAGCAGGTCGCCCGTCACGCCCCCCCGCAGAGCGCATTCCAGTTCACCCGGACCAAAAATGTCACAACCCGCGCCTTCCTCGGTGAGAATTTTTCTTACGGCGACAAGCGGGTTGGCCTTCAGCGATGGAAGGATGCGGACCGGACCGTGCGCCCAATGTGCCTGGAAAGTGGATTGCCAGGTCCGAAGATTGTTGCGCAGTTGGCGCTCCGAGATCACAAACAGCGGGGTGCCGAACCTGCGCGCGAGTTCCACGGTGTCACATTCTTCGATGAACAGCCGTTCACCACGCATGCTCAGCGGCTCGCGTAACAAGGTGCTCATCATCAGCGGATCATCTTGCACAACGCTCCTCCCTCGTGAGTTTTTGCGGCGACACAGGGTGCCTGCCCGCCGCATCAGTTAAGCCGGGCCCTGATCCTGGTCAGCGCCTGAAAGGGCTCTATCGGCCGACATGCTACCCGTCGCCGGGTTCTCCGGGACCCCGAAGCGGGACCGAAACCGTTGTAGAATCGATTCATGGCGGCGCCCGCCATCGCCCGGATGGCGAGGCTCCCTGCCAGCTGGTACGACGGACCCGGAGTGAAGATAGCATGATGAAAGGCATTAAAGGTATTCACCACGTGGCGATGTCGGTGCCGGACCTTGATCGCGCCGAGGCGTTTTATTGTGGTGTGCTGGGCTTTGAGATTGCCGATCGGTTCAGCTTTGGCCCGAGCCCGGAGAGTGACGAGGTGACCGGAGTCCCCGACGCTGCGGCTAAAGTCATCATGCTACGTGCCGGGAATATGCACCTGGAGATTTTCGAATATCACAATCCCGGTGTGGGCGAGCAGTCTGGCAGGCGCCCGGTCTGTGATCATGGATACACCCACCTGGCGCTGGAGGTGGATGGCGACATACAACAGGTCTACCGGACACTGGCCGAGGCCGGCGTTAAGTGGCACGCTCCGGTCCTGGATGATCTCGAAGGTGAAGGATACGCCGTGACCTACGGGCGTGACCCCTTCGGAAATGTGCTCGAAATCCAGAAGTTGTCGAATGGGAACCCTGCACATATCAGTCACTTGCCGCACTGGAAGGCTTGAGTGTCGACAGGCAACTGCGCCGCTGATCGCGGGGGGTTGATGGCCGGCTACGTCGTGCTGAATCGTCTCGCCAGGGGCAGATAAATGACCATGGACAACAGCATGGTTGCAGCAACCAGCGCGGGAATGGCGCCCAATCCAAACGAGACGATCAGGCTGCCCCCCAACACGGGGCCGAGGCTCAGTCCGGTGGTCTGTGCGGTGGGAATGAGGACCACCGCCCGTCCCCCTCTTGCCATGTCGGAGATCAGGCTAAGCACGTAGGGGATGGTCAGGTTCCAGAATATCTGGTGGACGGACACCGCCACCAGGAAGTGGGTCCAGTGAGCCATGCCCACGATCAGCAGCATGGCCAGTAACTGGCCGGCGCTGCCGATCGCATAGGGCACAATGCGCCCCAGTCGATCGCCCAGCAGCGCGGAGGACAGCGCACCCAACAACCCGATAACGGTTGACAGCGCCAGGGCCTGTCCGATGGCGGTCGCCGGTATGCCCAATGAATCGCCGAGGCGCTCGGCGAACGCCCAAAATGCGCCAATGCCCACGTACCAGGTGGCCAGGCTGCCAAGAGCGACGAAGGACCGCCGTGAGGCATCGGGCCCGCTGTCCTCTGCTCGAGTCTCGTGATGTGCCGAGCCGCGCGGCAGATACCTGATGCCGACCAACGCGACCGCGCCAACGGCAGCCAGCGACAGGTATACCGCCGCGAGGCCCCAGCTTTGGATCAGCGCCGGAAGCAGTGCGAGACCGGAGATGGAAACGAGCACCTGGGCGATGATGACCCAGGAAAAATTCCGGCTGAGCCGTTGCGTGCCGCTGATGACGGCGATGGAAGTGGCATAGGCCGTGCCCGTGCCGAACACGCCCATCAGCAAGCGCAGGAAGACCAGCGTTGAAAAGGTTTCGCTGGCCGCATTGTTCAGAATGGACTGCTGTATCAACCAGGCCGTGCCGAGGTTGCCGGCAATCATGATGCCCGTCGAGAGCCCGGCCACCCAGCGCCAGCGCCAGAGTCGGACCCACAGGGTGGCAAGGACCCCGGCCAAAGCCACCCCGGCCAGTTCGACGGCAACGATGAGTCCGACCTGCTGGCTGTCAAAATTCAGCTGATCCGCCAGCGCGCCAAGGATGACGGGCTGCCAATTGAAAGCGGCCGCCATGCTGGCGTTCAGCATGACGGCCCCGCCCACAAGTGAAAATCGATCGGGTGCTGGCACGCGTCTCTCGTCCGGATCAGAGGAAGTAAGGTGTCGGCTGGCCGACATTCACGAATGAGTATACCCAACTCCGCCGCCTGATCAGCCCGATACCGGGGTGAAATGCACTTTGACAGCCTCGCCGCATCGCCCGTATGCTCCGCTCTGGGTGGTTTAGGGACTGTGCCGACATGAGATTGTTATTCGCTCTGACATTGATGTTCGTCTCGATGGACGCGGCCTGGGCTGAGGTGAAGGTGCTGCATGCCGGGCAATTGCTCGCGCAGCCCGGTGGTGAACCGCTCACGCAGCAGACCGTGGTGATCGAGGATGAGCGCATTGCACGCGTGGTGCCAGGCTATCTTGAGCCCTCGGAATTCGCCCCGGATGCCGAATTGATTGACCTGCGGCAGGCATTCGTGATGCCCGGGCTTATGGATATGCACGTTCACCTGCAGGGTGAGCTGGGGCCGCAGAGCGATCGCGAGGCGCTGCGCACCTCGTCCCAGATGGTGCAGATGCGTTCGCAGATGCACGCCATGCGCACGCTGATGGCGGGCTTCACGACGGTCAGGGACGTCGGTTCAAGCGGCCTTGAAATGTACGCGCTCCGAGACGCCATCAATGCGGGCTGGGTGGACGGGCCGAGAATCATTGCCGCGGGCGGCGTGGGCATTACCGGCGGCCATTCCGATGTCAGCGGCTTGCGGCCGGAGTTCATGGCCCTGTTCACGGATGACAGCATCTGCGATGGCCCCTTTGATTGCCGACGTGCGACCCGTAACCAGATCAAGTACGGCGCGGACCTCATCAAGATCACCTCCACGGGGGGCGTGCTCTCCGACCGCGCGACGGGAACGCAACAGCAAATGGAGGCCGATGAACTGCAGGAAGTGGTGCGGGCCGCGCAACGCATGGGGCGCAAGGTGGCCAGCCATGCCCACGCCGAGGACGGGATCATCGCGGCCCTGCAGGCCGGCGTCGCCAGCATAGAGCATGGGACCTATACCGGGCCTGATGCGATTGAGTGGTTCCTCAAGACGGGCGCTTACCTGGTCCCCACGCTGTTGGCAGGAGATACGGTAGTGCAGATGGCGGAGGGTTCCGATTTCATGACCGATGCCGTGCGCGCCAAGGCGCTCCGGGTTGGCAAAGACATGAAAGGTAATTTCCGCAAGGCGCACGAGGCCGGCGTCAAGGTGGCTTTCGGGACGGACAGCGGAGTCTCCAGGCATGGGATCAACGCACAGGAAGCCGTGCTGATGTACGAGGCCGGCATGAGCGCCATGGACATCCTGGTCTCCATGACCATCAACGCTGCCGACCTGATCGACATGAGCGCGGAACTGGGCAGCATCGAGACCGGAAAATATGCGGACATCGTGGCCACCGAGGGTTCCCCCCTTGAGGACATTGCTCAATTGCTGGAAATCGACTTCATCATGAAGGGGGGGAAAGTCTTCAAGCAGTGAGAGCTTAGCCGAGGCGATCTCCAGCTGGCCCTAGTCCATGTAGTCTGGCTCCTCGGCGTCAAGGATCTCCATCAGCGCGGCGAAATGCAGTTCCGAGAAACGGGGATACTCGCGCCACTGCTCGCGCGCCAAGCGGGCCATTTCGTCGGGTATGATCGAGAGTTCCCGTCCGGTGGACAGCGCCAGCACCTGGACCTGCGCGGCGCGTTCGAGGTGGTATAACTCGTCGAATGCGCTCGCGATAGAGTCAGCGATGACCATGACACCATGGTTACCCAGGATGAGAATATCGCACCCTCCGTCGAACAATGCCGCGACCCGTGCGCCCTCCGCATCGTCGATGGCCATGCCGGCGTAGTGGCGGTCATAGCTGATCCGTTCATGAAACCGACAGGCATTCTGGTCCAGCATCAGGAAATCGAAATCCTTCAGGCAGGACAGGGCCGTGGTGTAAGGCATGTGCGTGTGCATGACGCAGCGCGCCCGCGCGACCCTCTGATGAATCTGGGCATGCAGTGCCCACGCGGTGAGGTCAATGCGTTCTCGATCCGGTTGACCAGCGCGGGCGAGCACCAGTTCGCTGCTGCGTATTTTTGAGAAGTGAGCGCCCCTGCGGTTGATCAGGAACTGCTGGCCAACGGGGTCGATGGCAAAGCTGAAATGGTTGGCGATGGACTCATGCAACTCCAGCCTCGCCGCCCAGCGAAAAGCCGCCGCCAGTTGGCGGCGGGCGTGTGTTTCCGTCATGCGGCTTGATGGGTTCATGGCAGCACTTCCCGTATCCTGCTGTACCGCGTTCCCGGCAGTATAGAGAACGCCGGACCGGGAAACCAATGGCCTGGGCTAGGTACGCACCGTCCGGGCGACCCCTTGAATACGGGGACACGGAGCCAGGCCGCAAGCGGGTGTGCTAGTCTCCGTTATCGGCATATCGGTTTACAAGGTGGTTCGACATGATAAAGGTTTCAAGAGCGGTCGCGCACCCCTGGTATTGCGACGTTCTCGGTCACATGACCACGCGATTTTACGTGGCCATGTTTGATGATGCGGCCTACCATTACCTGTTCGAGGTGTTTGGTTGGACCGGGGCCCAGGACGCTCGTGGCGAACTGGCCTGGGCGGATGTCCGACATATTATTGACTACCAGGCCGAGGTGGTCGCCGGGGACCTGCTGGAAATCCGTGCGGCCCTGAGAAAAATCGGCGGCAAATCGATCACCGTCGACTACGAAATGATCAACCTCGGCAGCGGGGACGTGGCGGCTCGTCAAACCACGATCGCCGTGCTTTTTGACCTGAAAGCCCGCGTGGCCCGGACCATACCGGACGATCTCAGGGCGACAGCCCAGGGCCACCTGGAAGATCATGAAAACGCCCTTTGAACGGCGCTGGGCAATGTCATTTGTGAACGGTGAAAACACCTCGCCCGCGACCGGGTGGCGGAAAACAACCACTGGTCTATAATCCCGGAAGGCAGAAGCTGAAAGAGGCTGAGCGGCGTGATTCACACCCTGAACGAACAGCAACTCGGGGCATACCACGCGGACGGGTTCGTTATCGTCCGGGAATTGTTCAAAAAGAGAGAACTCGAACCCCTTTTCAATGCCTATCGCGACGACCCCAGCATAGGCGGATCGCTGTACGGCATGGTGGACAAGGCGGGCGCCGCCCACCCCATCAACATCTGGGTCGATCTGGGCGATGACATCATCGGTGTCATTCCCCGACTGGAAAGGGTCGTTGCTTCGGTGGAACAGCTGCTCGGCGAGCCCTGCTACCACTGGCACTCCAAGTTCACCAACAAGCCGCCGGGTTGTCGCGCCAACATCGACTGGCACCAGGACTTCACCAGTTGGTATGACGACGGCTGCCTGTTTCCCAACATGTTGACCATGGGTCTGGCACTGGAAAAGGCCACGCCTGAGAACGGCTGCCTGCAGGTGGTTCCGGGCTCACATCGCCTCGGGTTGATGAATCACCAGGAAACGGGCATTTTCGAGACGCGGCTCGAGGCGGCCAAGGCGCGCCTGGGGATCGTGAACTGCGAACTGGAGCAGGGCGATGCGGTGTTTTTTCACTGCAATACGCTACATGGCTCGGGCGGCAACCAGAGCGACCGTTCCCGCCTGATGCTGTTTACCTCGTACAACGCGTGTTCGAATGAACCCGTGCCGGGTGCGCAGGGCAACAATGAGTGGGGACGTTTTATGGGGATCACCCCGGCCGAGCGTCAGGCCAGGCCGTTGCAGGTTGCCCCGGACCATTCGCTGTCTGACGGCTCGGTCAGCGAGGCCTTTGGCAAAACGCCTTTCAAGCAGCCCATAGACACACCGGGTGACGGGTTCACGCGTGCGGTACCCCTGGAATACTGATTCGACATGATGAAACACCAGGAAGCCGATTTGCCGGCCCGAGAATTGCTCACTGCGTTTGCCAATAATCTTCACCAGCGCTTTTTTGAAACGAGCCGCCTGGATGCCAAGCAGTTATTTATCGCCATCCAGGGCGGTCGGGAAATTCCTTTCATGGAAATACGCCTGCCCGCGATCGAAGACAGCGTTCACTGCCTGCTCGCACTGGACGACAGTCGGTACGTTGGAAAACTCAATTTCAGTCGCTTTCGCGAGGCCTTGCGGGCTCATCTTGGGCGCATCGCGACCCGCTTGAACGATCCGGAAGCGGTGCCTAATGTCATGATGAGCCCCGCGGGTGACAGCTCCGTGTTCAATGAGCCTGGCATCGTCGAGCATGAGGGGCAGATCAATATTCTGGTCAGCGGGATGTTACAAAGTCAGCCTGGTCAGATATTACTCAGATTACTGTTCATCGATCCTGCGGTGCTCGAACAGGCTGAATCCTGACCGCTGCGCTCTGCTCCGGGTCAAGCCCCGGGTTGATCGGCAAGCCACTTACGCAATTCGAATTTTTGTATCTTACCGGTTGCTGTTTTTGGCAATTCCATGAACACCACCTTCTTGGGGCATTTGAATCCCGCCATGCGCTCCCGGCAAAAGGCGATAATTTCCTCGACCGACACCTTCCCACCCGGAATCGTTTCAACGAACGCACACGGGACCTCACCCCATTTCTCGTGAGGCATGGCGACCACGGCGGCCGCGGCAACGGCGGGGTGTTTAAACAGCGTGGATTCAACTTCCACGGAGGAAATATTCTCGCCACCGGAAATGATGATGTCCTTGAGGCGGTCCCTGATTTCGAGATAGCCATCGGGGTGAATGACTCCGAGGTCACCGCTGTGGAAGTGACCGCCCTCGAACGCTGCCCGGGTGGCGGCCGGGTCCTTGTAATAACCCTTGAGTAGGGTATTGCCTCGCAAGACGACCTCGCCGAGGGTTTCCCCGTCGGCAGGCACCGGCTCGCCCGTGCTCCGGTCGATGACTGACATGGATTCCATGACCGGAAAGCGAACCCCTTGCCGGGCCCGGATCTCGGATTGTTCAGCGGGCTCGAGTTCGTCCCATTGCGCCTGCCAGTCGCACCAAATAACGTGTCCAAAGGATTCGGTGAGTCCGTACACGTGGGTGACATCAAGGCCCAGCGCCTGCACACGCTCGAGCACCCGGCTGGGCGGCGGCGCTCCGGCGGTGAGGACTCGCACCGGCCGGGAAAGCTGAAGCTGGTGACCAGCTGCCTCGTGGGCCAACATGGCCAGCACGATGGGCGCGGCACCAAAATGCGTGACTTCGTGCTGATTGAGCGACTCGATGACGCTTTCAGCACTGATTTTGCGGTGACAGATGAAGGTCCCCGCCATGATGGTCATGGCCCAGACATGACACCAGCCATTGCAGTGAAACATGGGCACGGTGTAGAGGTACCTCGGGTGGCGCGGAATCTGCCAGGCCGCAACCGTGCCCATGGCCATCAGGTAGGCGCCGCGATGGTGATAAACCACGCCCTTGGGGCGTCCACTCGTGCCGGACGTGTAGTTGAGGGCAATGGCGTCGTACTCGGACTCCGGTAACCGGTCCCCGTGCAGGGTGTCCGCGGCCGTCACCCATTCCTCATAACAGGGAAACTCACCGCTGGCGGGCAAGGCAGGTTTGGTCTCCAGGTCCGGAATCTCGATGACGTCAGGCCGATTGACCATGTGCTCCAGTGCCTGTTTGACCACCGGGAGGAATTCGGTATCCACCAAAAGCAATTTGCAATCCGCGTGCTGCAGGATGTAGGCGATGGTGTCGGCGTCCAGCCGGATGTTGATGGCGTTCAGCACCGCGCCGCACAGCGGGACGCCGTAATGCGCCTCGAGCAATTCAGGGGTATTCGACGCAATGACCGAGACGGTGTCTCCCTGCCCGACGCCGTGCGCGGCCAATGCGCCGGCAAGTCGCCTTACGCGCTGCTGTAAGCCGGCCCAGGTGTAGCGTCTCGTGCCGTAAATCACGGCTTCACGGCTTGGGTGGACGTCCGCAGTGCGGGACAGGAGTGACAGGGGCGAGAGGGGGATATCATTAAGACCCCGTTGGGCGTCCAGTGCAGCGAAATGTTCCTGTGTCATGTGTGGCCTTCCTCGCTCGATGCGCTCGTCTTTTCGCGTTGCTGGGTCCCGCTTACAGGCCGTCCCGTTCAGCCCTGTCCGCCGATGCTTCCTGTGCGTCGGAACGCCAGCGCGACAAGTCCCTGAACAGGGCGCCCCCCATCAGCACGAGGATGACGGTGAGGGGCAGGCCTGCACTGATGGCGCCGGCCTGCAGTGCGGTCAGGCTCTCGGAATCCCCGAGCGTAAGCATGACCACGGCGATCGATACCGTCAGGGCCACCCACAGCAGGCGCTGGGGAATGGGAGTCCTGATTTGTCCGCCTGCACTGATGGATGACAGGACGAGTGAGCCCGAATCGGCCGAGGTGATGAAAAAGGTAACGACGAGCGTCACGGCGCAGAGCGAGGAGATCCCGGACAGCGGGAGGTTTTGCAGCATCTGGAACATGGCCAGCTCCACCTCCTCGACGCCCTGTGCGAGGGTCCCGATGCCCGCCTCTGCCTGGTAGAGAGCCATGCCGCCGAAAATGGACATCCAGACGATGGACACGAGCGTGGGGACCAGGAGGACCGCCACCACGAATTCCCGGATGGTCCGGCCGCGGGAAATGCGTGCGATGAACATACCGACAAATGGCGACCACGAAATCCACCAGGCCCAGTAGAAGACCGTCCAGCCCTCGTACCAGCTGCGGTCTGGTCGGTCGATCCAACTGCTGAGCGGGATCAGATCCCGCGCGTAGAGCCAGATGGATTCGAAAAAGTTGCCCACGAGCCACAGCAGGGGGCCGGTCACCAGGACGAAAATCGCCAGCACGGCCGCCAGGATCATGTTGAAGTTGCTGAGCACGCGGACCCCTCTTTTGACGCCGAGCATGACCGAAGCCGCGGCCACAACGCCGATGACGGCCACAACGGTCATCTGGATCGCAAGACCGCTGCCCAGTCCACTCAGGTAGCCGATGCCGCCCGCGGCCTGTTGCGCCCCGAAAGCGAGGGATGTGGCGATACCGAACACCGTCGCCAGCACGGCAAGAATATCGACGAGGTCGCCTGGCCAGCGCCAGGTCATCCCCCCGAGCAGGGGCTGAAGGGTGGAGCGCACCAGGAAGGGAAAACCGCGATTGAATGAGAAATAGGCCAGGGACAAGCCCATCAGGGCGTAAATGGCCCAGGCGTGCAGTCCCCAATGAAAGAGGGTGGCGGACATGGCAAGCTCCGCGGCGGCGGCCGTCCGGGGTTCAACAGCCATCGGGGTCCCAAACCAGTCCGTGTAATGGGCGAGCGGTTCGGCCACGCTGAAGAACATCAGCCCAATACCCATTCCCGCTGCGAACAGCATCGCAAACCAGGACAGCCGTGAATATTCGGGCATGGCTTGCTCGCCTCCCAGGCGGATGCTGGATATGGGCAGCATGGCCAGTAACAGGCAAAACAGCACGAAAAGGTTGACTGAGACGACAAAAAAAGCGTGAAATTCCGAGAGGATCCACGTGCGCAGGGCCAGCATGGTGTGCTGAGCCATTTCCGGTGCCCAGAGGCTGAGCGTCACCATCGGTATGATCAGGCCCACGCTGACTGCAAAGACAACCGGGTGGACATCGAGGCCGGCGCCTCGTCGCGTCGGCAGCTTGTGGGTCTCCCCTTGGGGTGCTTCACGCAGTGGGTCTGTGTTCATGTGGTGGTGTTCATGTCCAAGGTGATCGTTCCTTCTTGCCAGTCGGGCTCGCGGGGCCGTCCTTTCCCCGGGTCGCATTGAACTGCTGGCCAGCACTTTAGCGCATGCGGCGTGCCTGACGCCAATGGCATACCCTTGCCCCTCGTGATGCTCAGGCGATCGCAGTTCCGTCCCGAGCGAGGCCTGGGTTTTCGAAACGCTAGCCCGGATACAGCGCCTGCAGCGCATTGATGCCGGCGGGGAGGATGTTGAACTCATCGCCGGCCTGCAGCAGGGAAGTCCAGACGTGCAGGGTGACCGAGGCGTCACAGAACAGGAGGTAAACGGGCTTCGAGCCGACGTCAAGATGAATGGCAAGCACCGAAACGCCGCAGGCCTGGGTTTGTGCGAAGTGACCGGGTTCAAGGCACTGGGGCAAATTCAGTGCACAGCATTTGGCGAGGGTGCGTGGTGCGAGTCGGCCTGTGAGGGCAATGAGCGCATGGCTGTGTTGCCTGGCGAGGCCGTAGACGTCACGGGCGGATGCAATTTGATCAGCGTGGGCGAAAATCCGGGCGCTGGGCCAGGGGCGGCCCTGATCGTCCTGAGTGCCGGGCGCCAGGCGCTCCAGCCACCAGAATTCATCTTTGCCGGGCCTGAGCAGGAGGCTGCCATCGGGACAGGCGATGAACTGGTTGATGTCTCCGGGACAGTTGCCGGTCTCGCTAACCCAGTCTGGCGCACCCGGTCCCCGGCAGCCGCCGCGCGGCCACAGGCTCAGGTCCATGATCGCCAATTCCGCTGCTGCAGCGCATTCTGCATCCAATCCGCTGTAACGAGCGACCATCTGGCGTCCGTGATATCCGGCAAAGTTCGCGCCCAATGCCACGTGTTCATCGTGGAGGGTGCTTAGCAGGTTGATGCCCTCCGATCTGTGATTGGGCCCTAACATTCCTGTTGCCCCCCCTCAGGATCGAAAAATGGCAGGGCGCAAACCCGGCCCGGCTGAAACTGGCCAGGCCCCGTGCAGGCCGCAAACTCCTGTCCTGGCCGTTGAAGTTCCGGGTGCACCAGGGCGAGTCCCAACACGGTTTCGAGAGTAGGCGAGTAGGCGATCGAGGTGATGCGCCCGAGTATGCGGCGGCCATCCACGATCAACTGGTTCTCCAGCGGGGCATCAGCGGCTGGAATATCCATGGTGAATCCTACCAGCACGCGCTGCAGCGGCTTGGATTCAAGAATCTCCAGCGCCCGTTGGCCCACGAAAAAGGGCTTCTTACGGGCAACGGCCCAGTTCATGCCGAGTTCCATCGGGTTGGACATGGCATCGGTGTCGTGACCGACAATGACATGTCCTTTCTCAAGGCGCAGGATGCGTTGCGCCTCAACGCCGAAAGGCGTGAGACCCTCGGCCGCGCCACAATCCATCAGGTGCTGCCAGGCGGACCGTGCCGCATGCCAGGGGATGTGGATTTCGAAACCCAGTTCCCCCACAAAGCCGACACGGACCAGGCGTACGGGTATGCCTGCGAAAGTGGATTCGCGGGCCGCAAGAAAGGGCATTTCCTGAGATCGTATTTCATCGCCAAACCCGGCTTTAAAGAGGATGTCCCTGGCCCGCGGCCCGGCAACGTTGAATGCGGCCCAACTCGTACCGCTGTTGACGATGTTCACCGCGAGGCGCCATTGCGCCTGCCACCAGAGCATGTTCCTGAAGATGCGCTCGGCCGCTCCCGTGGTGGTGGTGACGTAGAACCTGTCACTTGCAAAACGACAGGCCACCCCGTCGTCGATCACCGCGCCCGTCTCGTTCGTCATCAGGGCATAGCGGCTTTTGCCAACGGGCAGCGTGGACAGTTTCCCGGTATACATCCGGTCCATGAATTCTGCTGCATCCCGCCCCATGACATCCACACCGCCCAGGGTGGAGACGTCAATGATGCCGGCCGATGTCCTCACCGCACGCACTTCTCGCTCAATCAGCTGTTGGCGCTGTTCCGGGGCGCCGTAAAACGCCGGTCTGCGCCAGGTGCCGGCCAGTAACCATTGCGCTTGTGCGGAGCGATGCCACTCGTGCAGGGGTGTGCGGCGGCGCACAAAGGCTTGCTGACCCGCGCAATGCCCGAGCGTTTCCGGACCAACGGGCGGACGTGCGGTGGTTACACCCGTCTCGGTGACTGTCTGGCCGGTTTGGCGCGCTACGATACGGGCCATGGCCAGGGCCGAGTGGCGGCCCTGGGAGGGGCCCATTCCACAGGTCGAGAAGCGCTTGGCCAACTGAACGTCGCGATATCCCTCTGCAACCGCTCGCGTGATGTCCGAAATTTGCAGGTCTTCGTCGAAATCGACGAACTCTTTGCCGCGAGGGTGCGAAAAAACCGGCATGGGGTGATTGACGCTGTCGCCGGAAGGCCCCTGCCAGGACGTTTCACCGTCTGATTGCGACTCCAGCAAGGATGCTTTTGCTGCCTGCTCGCCGTCGTGCAAGGCGCCACGGAGTGACATCCACCCGTTGATCGCTCCCGCGAGGCGCATTCCTGCAGGCAGATCGGTGATCTCAAATACTGCGCGATTGTCGAGATAGCGAAGCTTTGCCCCGGCATGACAGGGCAAGGCATAAGCGGGCATCAAACCGACCGAAACGGCCAGCACGTCACACGCCACGCGCAGACGTTGCTGGCCTGCAACACCGGGAGATTCGATGGTGTGGACGTCCACGGCGCGCAGGCGTTTTTTCAGTCGGTGCGCGTGCGCTTCGTACACGGTGGCGCCGGCCTCCATCCTGATGCCATGGTTGATGCATTTTCTGGCAAAAGGAATGTCCGGTACTTCCGGGCGCATCTCCACGATACAGGCCAGCTCCACGCCAGCATCAACGAGGTCACACGCGACTTCATAGGCCAGATCATTGCCTGCCAGCACCACGGCGCGCTGCCCCGGGCGGACGGCGTAGCGGCGGATGAGTCGCTGCACGGCGCTTCCGGTGAGAATGCCCGGCAGGTCATTGTTTCTGAACACAGCGGGTTGTTCGATGACGCCGGCGCAGACTATAACCTCGCCCGCCCGGACCCGGTAACTCCGCTCTCCCTGGATCACGGGAAGCCAGTGATCCTCGTACCAGCCATTCACCGTGGCCTGCTTGAGACATCGAATGGCAGGATGCGCCGCCACGGCATCCAACACCTGTGCGAGTTGCGCTTGCGTCGCTTCATTGGCATCGCCCCGCCGGTAACTGGCCGAGCCGCCCAGGTGCGGATGACGGTCTGCGAGGATGACGTCCTGCCCGGAATCAGCTGCATGCAGCGCCGCCTGTAAGCCGGCAGGACCACCGCCGACCACCAGCACATCGCAGAACAGGTGCTCCTGTTCCCGTGCGGGTGGTTTGAGAGCGGTATTCATCCGGCCGAGGCCTGCGGCCTGCCTGAACGCGCGATACCAGGCATTCCAGGCGCCACGCGGCCAGTAAAAGGCCCGGTAATAAAAACCCACCGGCAGGAATCGCGAAACCCACTGAATTGCCGCTGCGAGGTCCCACTTCAGGCTGCCCAGTGTATTCTGAGCGGTCACCTGCATGTTTGGCTCGAGCGCCTGCAGTTCAGCTATGACGTTGGCCTTGTCAGGCAGCTGCACCAGGCCATTGGCTTCGTGTCCGGCGAAGGTCATAGCCCCGCGTGGCCTGTGGTACTTGAAGGAGCGACTGACCAAGAGCTGACCATTGGCGGCCAGTGCGCTGGCGATGGTGTCGCCCGTGCAACCGCGCAGGCGGGTGCCTTCGAACGTAAAATCCACCGGTTCGGTGGGTGTCACCCATGCATTGTCTCGTCCCTCGATACGATGTGAACCGGCCATTATGGCTGCTCCTCCGGTTCACCGGGGCTTCCCGGGTCAAAGGTGCGCAACACCTCGTTGCTTCGCGTGTCGCGTTCGGCCAGGAACCAGTAGGCTGACGGCACGTGACACCACCACTCGACAACGATACCCGCGCGGTTCTCATGAAAAAAGACTTTCTGTGCCCATTGTCTGTCGGAGTATTCCGACACGGGCCGGGCCGGATGGAACTCGCCACCGTACACGAATTCGGAAATGTTTCTCCAGCCGTTGATTGGACAGTGCAGTCGTTTCATGTCAGTGGCTCGCTGCCGTCGCTCCAGCTTCACTGATCTGTTCAAAAGCATAAAAACGCTCCAGCGCAAAAGGCTGGATCAGGTCGGGCACGCGCCCGGTTGCAACCAGTTCGGCCATGGTCACGCCGCAGACAGGTGTGGCCTTGAAGCCCCAGGTTCCCCAGCCGGCGTCGAGGTAATAGTTGTCGATCGGGCTGAGACCCATAATCGGACTGTAGTCGGGCGTCATGTCGGTGATGCCGCCCCACTGGCGCAGCACCTGCGCCTGGGCCAGGAAGGGGAACAGCTGCAATGCGCCGCGGCAGAGCGTTTCTTTCATGTCGAGCGTCGAGCGCGTCTGGTAAAGCGGGTAGGGGTCTGAACCTCCACCGATCACAAATTCGCCTCTCGAAGTCTGCTGGACATACACGTGCCAGTGCGGAGAGCTCACCAGGGGCGTGATCAGCGGCTTGTAAGGCTGGGTGACCATGGCCTGCAGCGGATAGGTATGAATGGGCAATTCAAGCCCCGCCAGCCGCGCGACTTCCGAACTCATTCCCGCGACCGCCTGCACGGCAGCGCCACAGCTGACTGTGCCGCGATTCGTCACAATCGAGTGCACAGCGTTGTTGTGCGTCTGGATGGCGGTGACCTCTGTCAGCTGGTGTAATTCAACGCCGAGTGCGCAGGCAGCCTTTGCGTAGCCCCAGACCACGGCATCGTGGCGGGCTGTTGCGCCGTCGGCATGCCAGAGCCCACCGAGGATGGGGTCATGCGCGCGTTCGCTGCAGTCCAGCGACGGGACCCTTCGTCGGATCTCATCGACGCCAATTAACTCGGAACGTACGCCAAGTTGCTGATTGACCTCTGCGCGCAGGCGAAAACCGCGAAGTTCGCTGTCCGAATGTGCCAGCGTCAATTGGCCGCGGTTTTCGAACAGGATGTTGTAGTCCAGTTCGTTGCTCAATTCGCCGAAGAGGCGAACAGATTCCCTGTAGAAGCGCACGCTTTCCTCTGTCAGGTAATTGGAACGGATAACGGCGGTGTTGCGCGCCGTATTGCCGCCGCCAAGGTAAGCTTTGTCCAGCACTGCGATGCGTCGGATACCGTGGTAGCGGGCGAGGTGATAAGCCGTCGCCATACCGTGTCCGCCGGCACCAATGATGACTACGTCATAATGCGGTTTCAGCTCAGGTCGAACGGGTAGATGGGAGGGGATTTCCCGGGAGAAGCCTGACTTTAGAAGACCCAGCATGAGCGACTAGCCGGGCGTGCGCGCGCGCGCTTCGGGACTACCGGCCTGCCTACCGCTGTCAGTCGGCATCGTCGAAACAAAACCCGGTTGCGCCTGCAGGGCCGCTGGCGAGCAGCCAATTCGCCACGTACTCCGTGAAACTGCGCCGAACGAGCAGCGTGACGCGCTCGGCGTCGGTGTGGGTTGCCATCACGACAGGGGCTTTTGCCAGGAGGGTCTGTGCACATTGTCCGGCGCCCAAGTGCTCCGGCGTCAGGTCGAGGGTGCATGCCTTTTCAAGGAGCGGACGCACGCCAGGCCCCAGCAGATCCAATTGGACCCACGCACCCGTGACGTCATTCACGCTTGCTGTTGGCAGCCTTTCGTCGTCTGCAAGGCGGGCATTCTCCTTTGCGGTTTCCCCGCCCACGAGCAACCACTCGTCCGGACCCAGCCAGTAAACCACCCCGTCACCCTCAATCCACTGATTGGTCTCCGGCCAGTTGGCGATCCCGAGCTCCGTGCCGCTCGCGGCAAGTGCGCCATCGAAGACTCGAATATTTAGTGCATGACATTGCCGCTGAACCACCACGCGTACCTCGCAGGCACGGTTCGCCTCTGACGGGGCATTGGCCATGAAAGCATCCAGTGCATGGGCAGCATGGAGTGATTCAGACACGTTGGCGCTCCCCCTCCGGATCATAGAAAACCGGCTTAACGACTCGAACAGCCGTGCTTCGGCCAGAGGCGTCAACGGCGAGAAGTTCCTCACCGATTCGCTGCCTGCCGTCGTTCAGCAATCCCAGTGCGATGGGATGGCCGAGGCTGGCACTGTAGTAGCTGGAGCTGATGTGGCCTTGCAGCGCCACGGGAGGCCTTGCGGATCCATCCTGGATCAACTGGCTGCCCTCTCGAACCACGCTGCGGTCGTCCAGGGAACGGAAACCGACCCACTGTTTGCGTCCTGTACGGCTGCAGTCGCTTCTCGCGAGTGAGCGGCGACCCAGGTAGTCTTTGGACTTCGAGAGCATCCAGTTCATGCCGAGATCCACCGGTGTGACTGAGCCGTCCGTGTCCTGTCCGACGATCACGAAACCTTTCTCTGCGCGTAAGACATGCATGGTCTCGGTTCCGTAGGGCGTGATGTCATGCGGTGCTCCGGCGCTCATCACGGCTTGCCACAGGGACAGTGCGAGATCAGACCTGACATTGATTTCGTAGGCGAGTTCGCCGCTGAAGCTGACTCGGAAAAGGCGAACGGGAATGCCGGCCAGCAGCGCCTTGCGGGTGGTCATAAATGGAAACTGCTCTCCATCCAGGCTGGCATCGCACTGCAGGGCAGTCAGTACATCCCGGCTCCTGGGGCCAGCCAACACAATCGTGGACCAGGTTTCCGTCAGAGATGTGAGATGAACACGCAGTTCGGGCCACTCTGTCTGCAGCCAGCGCTCCATCCAACTCAGTACATTCGCCGCTCCCCCGGTTGTCGTGGTCACGTAGAAGCGTTCCGGGCCGAGGCGTGCCATCACGCCGTCATCCATGACCATGCCATCTTCACCGAGAAGCAGGCCGTACGCGCAGCGGCCTGGGGCCATGCGGGCAATGTCATGGGTATAGAGGCGCTCCAGAAAGGTCTCGGCGTCGGGACCTGAGACATCGATTTTTCCGAGCGTTGAGGCATCCATGATGCCCACGGCGTTTCGCGTCGCGAGGCATTCGCGACGTACGGCGGCCTCGAGGTCCTCTCCCGCTCGGGGATAATAATGCGCCCTGTGCCATTGACCGACGATCTCGAAAGGCGCTTCGCGCCGCAGATGCCATTCATGGATGGGCGTCTTGCGAACCGGCTCGTAAAGGGGTCCGACATCCCGTCCGGCACAGGCACCAAAGCGCACCGGGGTAAAAGGAGGTCTGAAGGTGGTTGTTCCAACCTCCGGGATCGCCTTGCCAAGCGCTTCGGCGACGATCGCCATGCCCAGGATATTGCCCAGTTTTCCCTGGTCCGTTCCGAAGCCCAGTGCGGTGTAGCGCTTGATGTGTTCGATGTGCTCATAGCCCTCGCTCAGCGCAAGGCGAAGATCAGACAGCGTGGTGTCATTTTGATAGTCAACGAATTGCTTTCCCTTGGCGGAAGCAATGGAGTCATCCGGCACGCGCCAGAGCGGTTGGAGTGCTTCGGTGTGCTGTTGCAATACCTCATCGGGGATGGGTGCGGGCAGTGAATGCCCGAGCCGCGAAGCGGCTTCTCTGCCCGCTTCCTGTCCCTGTGCCAGGCACTCGTCGAGCCCAAAAGCGCCATTTCCCGCGCCTGCGCTCAGGCTCGATTGCACGGATTGCCCCGGCACGAAACAGGCCAGTTCATCATGCCACTCGATGCGTCCACCTGCTTGCGAGTGGAGATGGACGGCCGGGTTCCATCCCCCGGATACCGCCAGGACATCACAGGCGATGCGCTCCCCGCTGCCGGCACCATCCAGCGCGCGGGTTTCCAGGCCCCGCACAGTCCCGCGGCCGCAGGCCCGTGATACGACATGGCCCGGCAGGACGCGAATGCCAAGTTCTCGTGCCCGCTCAGGCAAGCTGCCTCGCGGATCAGGACGGCAATCGACGATGGCCTGCACGCTGCCACCCGAGGACTGCCAGGCAATCGCTGCCTGGTAGGCAGAGTCATTATTGGTGAAGATGGCGAGATCATGTCCCGGCCTGACCGCATACCGGTTGATGTAGGTGTGCACAGCAGATGCCAGCATGATTCCGGGCAGGTCGTTTTTTGGAAACACGATGGGGCGCTCGAAGGCCCCCTGCGCAAGCACCACCTGCCCGGCGCGCACACGCCATTGCCGCTGTGACACACCCTCGCTGCAGTCTTCTGGCAGCAGTTCGATCAGCGTGACGAAATTATGATCATGGTAGCCATAGGCCGTGCAGCGCCTGAGCATTCGCACACGAGGATTCGAACGCAGTCGCTCGACTTGTTTGCGGGTCCACTCCGACGCAGTTGCGCTCCCGATGTGCTCTGTGCTGGCCAGCAGGGCGCCACCCCAGTTGGGTTGCTCATCCACCAGAAGAACCCTGGCGCCCGCGTCTGCAGCGGCTACGGCAGCGCTGAGCCCTGCGGGGCCAGCCCCGACCACGAGGACGTCACAATGCGCATTGCGATGCTCGTAATGATCAGGATCCGGGCCTGTTGGCGCCCAGCCCAGTCCGGCGGCTTTGCGAATAAACTGTTCACTGTGATGCCACGTGCGGGGTGAGGCCATGAAGGTCTTGTAATAGAAACCCGCTGACAGCATGCCACCGAGACGGTCATTGATTCTGCCGAGGTCGAACTGAACACTGGGCCAGCCCCTCACGCTGCGGGCTTCCAGGCCATCGCGCAGCTCGACCTGGGTGGCCCTGAGGTTCGGCTCGGCCCTTGCACCAGCGTTGATCTGCATGATGGCATTGGGTTCTTCCGCCCCGGCGCCGATGATTCCGCGTGGGCGATGATATTTGAAACTACGCCCCACGATCTTGCAGCCGTTAGCGAGTAATGCAGATGCCAGTGTGTCGCCTGTGAATCCTGAGTACGCTCGCCCGTTGAAGCTGAATTTCAGCGGTTCGTCTCTGCGAATCAGGCCGCCCAGCGGCAGACGGTTGGGCTGACTCATGAGTCTCGCTCCACCGTTCGCATCGGCAGGGTGGCCGTAATCACGTAGCTCACCGTGTCGCGCTCGGCGATGAACCAGCGTCGACAGCCATGCTGGTGGTTCCACTGTTCGCGATGAAGCCCCTTCGTATTCTTGCGCATGAACAGGTAGTCGGCCCATTCGGAATCGCTTAGCGCATCCGGGTCGGGAGGGCGCTGAATGTCCGCCTCCCCGCCGAAAGCGAACTCGCTTTCATCTCTGGGGCCGCACCATGGGCAATGAATCAGGAGCATGGGGACATCCTCAGTGGGCGACCGCGGCGGCGCCGTGTTCGTCGATCAGCGCGCCGGTGGCAAATCGCTCTAGATCAAAGGGCGCATTCAGCGGGTGAGGATCGTCATGCGCCATGGTGTGCGCCAGCACCCAACCAGAGCCGGGCGTGGCCTTGAAACCGCCGGTACCCCAGCCGCAGTTCAGGTAAAGACCCTGAACCGGTGTCTTGCTGATGATGGGGCAGGCATCGGGTGAGACATCAACGATGCCGCCCCACATGCGCAGCATGCGTACCCTGCTGAAGCAGGGGAACAGTTCGACCATCGCCTGCATCGCATGCTCAATGGTCTGGAAGCTGCCGCGCTGTCCGTAGCCGTTGTAGGCATCGATGCCTGCGCCAATCACGAGTTCGCCCTTGTCCGACTGGCTTGCATAGCCATGCACCGCATTCGACATCACGACCGTATCCAGCAGCGGGCGTAACGGCTCTGACACGAAGGCCTGCAGCGGGTGGCTTTCCAGCGGCAGGCGCACTCCGGCCATGTCGGCGACAACGCTGGCGTGGCCGGCAACGACGAGCCCGACCTTCTCGGTAGCGATCCGCCCGCGGTTGGTCAGCACGGCTGTTACCTTGTCGCCCTGGCGCTCGATACCCTGAACTTCGCACTGCTCGATGATATCCACACCCAGGGCGTCAGCCGCCCGCGCGAAACCCCAGGCCACGGCATCATGGCGGGCAACGCCCGCCCGCCGTTGCAAAGATGCCCCCAGGATGGGATAACGGGTGTCGCTACCCGTGTTGATAATGGGGATGGCTGCTTTGATCTGTCGTGGCGTGACCACCTCGGCGTCAATGCCGTTTAAACGGTTGGCGGCCACGCGGCGCTCGATGTCACGCATGTCCTGCAGGGTGTGCCCCAGATTGTAGACGCCGCGCTGGCTGAACATGACGTTGTAATTAAGCTCCTGGCTCAGACCTTCCCAGAGTTGCATGGATTTCTCGTACAGCAGGGAAGCTTCGGTCCAAAGGTAGTTGGAGCGCACAATGGTGGTATTGCGCCCGGTATTACCCCCACCGATCCAGCCCTTCTCCAGCACTGCGATGTTGCGCATTCCATGTTGGCTGGCGAGGTAGTACGCAGTCGCGAGGCCATGACCACCACCACCGACAATGATGGCGTCATAGTGGTCTGCCGGTTCCGCCTTGCGCCATGCACGTGGCCAATCCCGATTGCGGTGCAGGGCATGACGAAGCAATTTAAGCGCTGAATAACGTTCCAAAAACCTCTCCGGGATGACTCAGTAACTGTGGGGCTGGGCGGATCGAGTGACGAGCCTCATATTAAGCCGATTCGCCAGGTGTTTGAAGCGCAACTTCCGGCTGAAGTTGCGGGCCATCGGCTTGCGCGGGGAACGATCCATCAGTCATTAGCGCCATCGACATCGCGCAGTCGCTTATTGGCAGGATCAAACGGGCTGTCCTTGATGACGGTGGCGGCATACTGCTGACCGAGAATCTCGATTTCCAGCTGCGTGCCCTCGGCTGCGAATTCCGGATTGACCATGCCCAGGGCAAGTGATTTCTGAACCCTGAATCCGTAGCCGCCGCCCGTTGCGCGACCGACCAGTGTCCCGTTCGCGCTCAGGGCATTGTTTCCGAGCGCGTCGGCGTCGGTCACATCATGCACCTCCAGGGTGACCAACCGGTAGGCGAGACCTTGCGCCTGTCGTTTCAGCAGCGCCGGGCGTCCAAGAAATTCACCCTTCTCCGGCTTGATAAACCGATCCATCGCCGACTCGTAGGCAGAGTACTCGATGGACAATTCGGTACCGACCATCCGATAGGATTTCTCCAGCCGCATCGCGTCCATGGCGCGGATACCGAAAGGTCGCAGGCCAAGCCCTTCACCCGCTGCGAACAGGGTGTCGAAGATGTGGTTTTGGTATTCGATGGGATGATGAAGTTCCCAGCCGAGTTCGCCGACGTAATTCACGCGCATGGCATTGACCGGCGCCATGCCGACCTCGATGTTCCTGGCGCTCAGCCACGGGAAATCACCGTTCGCAAGTGACGCCGAGGTGACACGTTCTAATATGGACCGGGAACGCGGACCCGCGAGCACCAATACGCCGATCGCGCCGGTCAGCGGCGTAAATTGGACAGAACCGTCCCGGGGCATGTAGCGGCGAATGTAGTCGTGGTCGAGACGTTGTAGTGCGCCGGCCGAAACCAGGTAAAAGGATTCGTTCGTTTCTCTGTGAATGGTGAATTCGGAGTGAATCCCGCCATTACCGTTCAAGGCATGGCACAGGGCGATGCCACCTTGTTTCTTCGGCAGCGTGTTTGCAATAAATCCATCGAGGAAAGCCTCGGCTCCCGGACCGGAAATACGGCACTTGGCGAATGCCGTCATGTCGAGCAATCCGGCATTTTCCGTCGTGTTGCCTACTTCTTTGCCAACGGCTTCGAACCAGTTGGATCTCCGGAATGACCAGTCATCGACCTGCGGCATTCCATCCGTGGCGAAAAAGTTCGCCCGCTCCCAGCCAAATTTCTGACCGAAGACGGCGCCCCGATCCCGCATGCGTTCATAACACGGCGCGGTTCGCAACGGCCGACCGGCCGCTCGCTCCTCGTCTGGATAGTGAATGGTGAACACGTTGGCGTAGGCTTCCTCGTTCTTGGGGATCAGGTAACCCCGGGTTGCGTAGTCTCCGAAGCGCCGCGGATCGACGCCGAGCATGTCGATGGTCGGCTCACCGTCGACGATCCACTCCGCCAGCTGCCAGCCGGCCCCGCCGGCGGCCGTGATGCCAAAACTGTGGCCTTCGTTGAGCCAGAAGTTATCAATGCCCCACGCCGGGCCGACGATGGGGCCACCATCCGGCGTGTACGCAATCGCCCCGTTGTAGGCCTGCTTGAGTCCAACCTCGCCAAAGGCGGGGACACGGGCAATTGCGGCTTCGATGTGGGGTTCGAGGCGCTCGATGTCCTCCTGGAACAGTTCGTACTCTGCATCGGCATCCGGGCCATCGACGTAACATGCCGGTGCCCCCTTCTCATAGGGGCCAAGGATAAATCCGCCGTTCTCCTCGCGCAGGTACCAGGAGCCGTCAGATTCCCGCAGAACGGCCATCTCGGGTTCACCGCGCTCACGCCGGGCAACGAGCTCGGGGTGGGGCTCCATGACGAGGTACTGATGCTCCACGGGAATCACCGGAACGTCCAGGCCCACCATGGCGCCGGTATGGCGTGCGTAGTTGCCCGTGGCTGAGATGATGTGGTCGCAGGTGATCTCACCCTTGTCGGTGTGAACGACCCACGCACCTGACGTCGCCTGTTCAATGGCCAGCACCGCCGTGTGACGATGAATCTGCGCGCCGCGAGCGCGGGCGCCCCTGGCCAGGGCCTGGGTCAGGTCTGCAGGTTGTATGTAGCCGTCGTCGGGATGGTAAATGGCGCCGACCAGGTCATCGATTCGACACATCGGCCATAGCTTTCCCACCTCGGCGGGGGTCAGGAACTGGACCTTTATGCCTATCGTGCGGGCGGTCGCGGCATACTGATGATACTCGTCCATCCGGTCATCGTTCATGGCGAGTCGCAGGTTGCCCACCTGTTTGAAGCCGACCTGCTGACCGGTCTCTGCCTCCAGTTGTTGGTAGAGCTCAACGGAGTATTTGTGAATCTGACCCACGCTGTAGCTCATGTTGAACAGGGGCAAAAGGCCGGCAGCATGCCAGGTGGACCCGCTGGTCAGTTCAGCCTTTTCGAGTAACAGGCAGTCCTCACCCCACCCCTTTCGGGCCAGGTGATACAGTGAACTGACACCGACCACCCCGCCGCCGATAACCACGACTTTTACTCTGTTTTTCATACTTCCTGGAGATTCCTGATTTTCTGTTTACTGGCCGTCAGGCTGAACTTGTGATCGTCGCCGTTCGATATAGTCCACGACGGCCTCGTCGACGGCCGGATCAAGATCCGGTGCTTCATACTGCTTCAGCAGATTCTTGTATCTCTGGGAAGCACGGGTGGTGCAGTCTTTTTCACCTTCCGCCAGCCATTGCTCAAAACTGTTGTTGTCGGCCAGCTCGCTCCGGTAAAAGGCGGTCTCGAAGTTGGCCAGCGTATGTGCTGCGCCCAAAAAATGCGCACCCGGTCCCACCTCCCGGAATGCGTCCATGGCCTGACCATTCTCACTTGCGTCGACACCACCAAGCAGGGTGCCCAGCATGCCCAGCTGGTCGGCATCCATGATGAATTTCTCGTAGCCCATGCACAGGCCGCCTTCCAGCCAGCCTGCCGAGTGCAGCATGAAGTTGACCCCGGCCATGGCGGCCATTTGCAGGGTATTGGCCGATTCGTATGCGGCCTGGGCGTCGGAAATCTTGGAACTGCACAGACCGCCGCCGCTTCTGAACGGCACTCCGAGGCGGCGGGCGAGCTGACCTCCTGCCAGCAGCATCAGGCTGGGCTCAGGTGTGCCGAAGGTGGGCGCGCCTGACTGCATGGACACGGCGCTGGCAAACATGCCAAAGACCACCGGTGCGCCCGGCCTGACCAGCTGCACATAGGCCATGCCCGCCATGGCCTCGGCCAGGATCTGGGTCAATGTGCCGACGACGGTGACAGGTGACATGGCGCCGGCCAGGATAAAAGGGGAAATGACCGTGGCCTGGTTGTTCTCCGCATAGACGCGAGCGGCGCCCAGCATGGTCTCGTCGAAAACCAGCGGTGAATTGACATTGATCAGGCTGGTAAGGACGGTGTGTGAATCGACATAGTCCTCACCGAACACGCGCTGCATCACCGCAACGCTGTCGGCGGCTCGCGAGGGTGCCGTGACAGAACCCATGAGCGGCTTGTCGCTGAATTTTATGTGTGCATAGAGCATATCCAGGTGGCGTTCCTCGACGGGAACGTCCACGGGCTCGCACAGCGTCCCGCCAGCATGGTGCAGGCTCGGGGTCTGATAGGTCAGCTTGACGAAATTTTTGAAATCTTCCAGCGTGGCATAGCGGCGGCCTTCTTCAAGGTTGCGCACGAATGGTGAACCGTACGCAGGCACACAAACCGTGCGCTTACCGCCTATGGTCACGGATCGTTCTGCATTTCGCGCGTGCTGGCGAAATTCTGCCGGTGCGGATGCCTGGATCAGGTTGCGGCACAATCCCCGGGGAAACCTCACCCGTGCGCCGTCTACGTCTGCACCCGCCTCTTTAAAAAGCTGCAGCGCATCAGGGACATCCCGAAACTCGATGCCGATTTCTTGTAGCAGGGATTCGGCATTGTGTTCGATGAGTTCCAGGATCTCGGATGACAGCAGCTCATAGACAGGAATCTTGCGATCAAAAGCGGTCAGGGTCTGGGCTGTGTCTGCAGTGCGTGCTGCCAGCCTTGCGCTTCTGCCGCCGCCTGAACGCCCTCGGCGTCTGGATCGTTCACTCATTCCGCTACTCCCCTTGGGGCCAATGTTGGGGGTATTGCCTTTAATCCCCGCCATTTCTGGACACACCTTGCCAGCCATTATGCCCCGCTTTTACTCTCACGGCGACAGCTCATTTGACTTCGATTCCTACCCAGGGCGAAAGACTTTCCCCGAGTGCTGCGAGCCCATCTGACCCTGTCGCTCTGGTAATCAACTTGCCTGCGGCTTTTTCCTGATTACCGCTATTCATTGAGACCTGGGAAATTCTTTTTGGAGAGGAAAATTTGCCTTCTTCCCCCAATTCGGGACATGATGGGCTCGGGAGGAGCGTTAACACGGCAACAAATTGGAGAGGCCTTTCGATTAGAGCGGCCCGGCACGGCCGCGCGAAAGCTCCTCTGCTCAAGCTCAAAAACTCAAAGACAGGGGCACATTATGGCGTCGAAGCAGTTAACTAAAGCGATTACCTGCACACTTTACTCGGGGGCCTTCGTCGGTTCGGTCTCCGCGCAGGAAGTACTGGAAGAACTCGTGGTCACCGCAACCAAGCGTGCGGAGAGCATGCAGGACATTCCGATCGCCGTCCAGGCGATGGGTGCGGAGCAGCTGGAAGATGAAAACATCCAGAGCTTTGCCGATTACGTGAAGTACCTACCCAGCGTCAACTTCGGTGGTCGCGGACCCGGACAAAACGAGGTGTACATTCGAGGCGCCGCCGTTGATGCGATCAACATTACCGTAGCTGAGTCGCAGGGAAGCGCGCCCAACGTGGCCCTGTATCTCGATGAACAACCTGTCACTGCTGGCGGCCGTAACCTGGATGTTTTCGTGACAGACATGGAGCGCATCGAGGTGCTGCCCGGGCCGCAGGGCACACTGTACGGCGCCAGTTCCATGGCCGGTACGGTTCGTCTGATCACCAACAAACCGAACCTGGATGAATTCCAGACGCGCTTCGCGGGCAGTTATTCGCAGACGTACAAGGGCTCGGACTCGCATACGCTTGAAGCCATGATCAATATTCCGATCATCAGCGAGAAGCTGGCGTTCCGTGCGGCCCTTTACAACGATCACCAGGGGGGTTACATCGACAATGTCGAGGGAACCTTCCAGGCCAATCCGGCGATCAACCCCACCTTCCCTGGCGACAGCGTGTACTACGACGAGGGCACCGTCTTCGCCAATGGCACCGTGGTTGGGCCCGGCGGCGTCACGATTCCGGTTGTAAAAACCGTAGCCAACAATTCAGCCATGATCGGAGACGACATCAACGTAGCCGATTACGCAGGTGCTCGCTTCGGGCTGAAATGGGCGATCAACGACGACTGGGATGCGCTGCTTCAGCACAGCCGTCAAAAGCTCGATACGGAGGGCGTCTGGGATTATGACCCCGATTTGGGTGACCTCCAGGTTGCGCGCTTCCATCCCGACACGCTGAGAGATGAGTTCGCGCAAACCGCGTGGACCATCAACGGTCGAATGGGCGCGTTGGACCTGGTCTATACCGGGGCATACCTTGATCGTGAAGTTGATGCGAATATCGACTACACCGGCTACACGAATATCGGCAAGTTCATTGCCGGTTACCAGTGCGAATACCTGGTGGGCAGTTACTACAACGGGGTGGGTAACTACAGCGACTACAGCACCTATACCACATACTTCTGGGATCCCACCCTTGGGGGAGACCCGGGCGTGATCGAATGCGGTGATCCATCCAACCAGGCTAATATCAGCAACGAGGTCACCCGCTGGACGCATGAATTCCGCATGACCAGCGACTTCGACTCTCCCGTGAATTTCACGGCTGGTTTCTTCTACGAGGACTTCGAAATTAAGCACATTGGCGACTTTAACTACCAGGCGCCAATCAACGTTGGATGGGCGCCCATTGACATCAATTCGGCACCCAGGTTCGATGATTCCCCAGCGAACGCTCGCGGGGTGACCAGCCTCGCCACCCAGTTCCGCAACGACAACCTGCGCAAGGAGGAGCAGACGGCCTTCTTCGGCGAGGTGCGTTGGGACCTGACCGACCGAGTGACAGCCGCGCTGGGCGCGCGTTACTACGACCTGGAATACACTTTCCTGGGTTACGGTGCGTGGCGTTACGGAAACCGCCCGTTGTACAACGTCTGCGTCGAGGGCGCAGAGGCCAATTGCGCGGTGCTGGGTGATGTCGCACCGAACGTGACCGGGGGCAGGAGCTACGGGACGACTTTCGATGGCCTCAACCCGATCAGTATCGACGATACGATATTGAAATTCACCCTCTCTTGGGCCGCCACTGACAACCTGTTGGTTTACGCGACATGGTCCGAGGGCTATCGTCCGCCCGGATTCAATCGGGCCGCCGGTGCGAGGGCAGCCTGGGATCCCAATCGAGAGAATATACGGGATGACGGAACGGATTGTGGGGTAGACCTCGCGATCAACTCGAACCCGCTGACCGGTTTTCCAGGTTACTGCCTGCCTTATATTTTTGAGTCGGACACACTGGAGAATGTGGAGTTTGGCTGGAAGTCAACCCTACTGGACGGGCGCATGCAGTTTAATGGATCGGTGTACTCGATGGACTGGAACAACATGCAGGTCAGCCAGTTCGACTCGCAGAACATATCCGTTCTCACCGTGGTCGACAACGGCGGTAACGCCGAGATACTCGGCGTGGAGGCAGACCTGGTATGGGCGGTCACTGATCACCTGACCCTGTTCGCAGCCGGATCCTACAACGACACCGAACTAGTCTATGTTGACCCCGCGTTTGATATCGTGGTCGCTGACGCCGGCACGCCGCTGCCGCTGACGCCTAAACAGCAGATGACGGCGCGGGCGCGGTACGACTGGAACATGAACAGCGACCTCGACGGATACTGGCAGATCGCATTCAAGTATGCCGGTGAAGCGATCAACTCGCTGGTCGATACGCCAGAGGAGCCTAATACGACGCAGGATTCCTACACGATTCTGGACGCGGCCGTAGGTGTCTTGAGCAGCCGGAATGGCTGGCGTGCTGAGCTCTTTGCGACCAACCTGACCGATGAGCGTGCACAACTGCACATCAACCGGCAGGACTTCTTCGAGCGCACCACCACCAACCGGCCAAGGACCATAGGGGTTCGATTCAGCTACGAGTACTGAGGGAGATCCGCACGCGGACTTCAAAGGCGGGCCATGGGCCCGCCTTTGTCGCTTGGGGGCAGCAATGCCGGTCTGCAAGCCCCGGCATCAGGGCGATCCCGGTTATGATGTAGCCTTGCATGGCCCACCCGAATCACGGAACACTTGTACCCGATGTCCGAACACGCCACCGCCGAAAACCGTGACCGTAATCAGGCACTCCTGTCACAGGGTCGCAAGGCACTGAGCGACGGGAATTTCGATCGCGCGATGCAGCACGCCCGAGAGGTGCTGGCAGATGACCCGGAGCAGGAAGAGGCGCTGTATCTTTTGGCTGTCTCACAGCGCTACGCGGGTCAGGTCGATCAGGCCTTGACGACACTGGAGAAGTTGCAGTCATTAAAGCCCGATTACGGGCGCGCTTTCCAGGAGGCCGGTCACTGTCACCTGGCCAAAGGCCAGCCAGAGGCAGCGATCAACGCTTTTCGGCGCGCCGTGGAACGCAATAATTCCCTGATCGCGAGTTGGAATGCCCTGGCCCGCCTGCTGCAGCCGCTGGATGTCGCCGCGGCCGCGCAAGCCTCAGAACAGCACCGTCGGCTGGCCGCCCTGCCGAAGGAACTGCTGGGCGTCAGGAACATGATCGCCGAAGGTCGACCCTTCGTGGCCGAGCAGGTTTGCCGCAAGTTCTTGCGCCAGAATCCGAAGCACGTGGAGGGAATGCGTCTGCTTGCCGACCTGGGCGTTCGGGCCGGTGTCCTTGACGATGCGGAATTCCTGCTGGAAAGCGCGTTGGAATTCGAGCCGGAGAATCGTTTCGCCCGGCATGATTACGTGCAGGTGTTGTATCGAAGACAAAAGTACGCGCAGTCTTTGGCTGAGGCGAAAAGTCTGCTGGATGCTGAGCCGGACAATCTCGACTATCGCGTGAGCTACGCCAATCAGTGCGTGGCGGTGAGCGATTATGATACCGCGCTGCAGATTTATGACTACGCGGTGGGTCGAGTCGATGACGCCCATGCCCTGCACCTGTTGCGGGGTCATGCATTAAAGACCATTGGCCAACTCGAGCCGGCCATTGAGGCCTATCGGCATGCTTATCGGGATCGCTCGGATTTCGGGGATGCTTACTGGAGCCTGGCGAATCTCAAAACCTACGAATTCTCTGCCGAGGAAGTGGACCGGATGAGCATCGCGGAGGCGGCTGAGACTACAACTTCGGAAGACCGAATCCACTTGTGTTTTGCTCTGGGAACCCATTACGAGCGCCAGGCGGATCACGAATCCGCCATGCGGCATTATGAACGCGGTAATCGTCTGAAGAAAGAAGAGCTTCGTTACGATGCGGATCGAATGTCCAAGCACCTCAATTTGCAGATCGATTATTGTGATCCTGAGTTGTTTGAGAGCAAGCAAACATCGGGATGCGCTTCACCGGATCCGATTTTCATCGTGGGCATGCCGCGCGCGGGTTCGACCCTGCTAGAGCAGATTCTGGCGTCGCATTCGGAGGTGGACGGCACGTTTGAATTACCGAATATCCCGGCACTTGCATTTCGGCTCTCTGGTCGTCGCAACCTTGATGAGGAGCCGCGGTATCCAGCGGTATTGCCTGAGCTGACGCCGCAGCAACTCAAGCAGTTCGGGGAAAGCTTTCTGGAAGATACGAAAATACATCGAAAAGGCGCCCCGAGATTTATCGACAAGATGCCGAACAATTTTCGCCATCTCGGCTTGATCAGCCTGATCCTGCCCAATGCCCGGATCATCGATGCCCGTCGCGAGCCCATGGCCTGCTGTTTCAGCGGGTTCAAGCAGCTGTTTTCCAGCGGGCAGGAGTTCACCTATGGTCTGCGCGAGGTGGGGCAGTACTATTCAGATTACGTGCGGCTCATGGCGCACTGGGATGAAGTGCTGCCGGGCAAGGTCCTGAGGGTGAATTACGAGGACACCGTGGCAGATCTTGAAACTCAGGTTCGACGGATCCTCGAGTTTTGCGAATTGCCCTATGAACAGGCCTGTGTTGATTTCCACCAGACTCGCCGATCCATCAGAACGCCCAGCTCTGAACAAGTGAGGCAGCCCATTTACACCAGCGGCCTGGAGTACTGGCGTCAATTCGATCCCTGGCTTGAACCCTTGCGGGAAGCGTTAGGTGATCTGGTTCCGTCCTGATGGACGTGATGCCCCAGGGTCTGCCGCTGCATCACCAGACTGAATCAACCCCGGAGTGAATGAATGAGTACCGAGCACACTACGTTGTCCCTGGAAGAAATCGAGGCGCTTGCGGCAAAAAGCCTGTCGGCGCAAGGTTGCGACGAGGCGAATGCCGCCGCGGTAGCGCGAACCATCACCGCGGCCGAGCGGGATGGTTGCCACGCCCACGGACTGATGCGCTTGCCGGGTTACGTCGCGGCCCTGGCCAGTGGCAAAGTCAACGGAGCGGCGCAGCCGGGGGCACAGACGATCAGCCCGGCGGTTGTTCAAGTGGATGGAGATCGCGGATTTGCACCTCTGGCGCTGGAGCGAGGCATACCCAGCCTGGCCGAACGGGCACACGATACCGGCATAGCGGCCATGGCGCTTGTCAATACCCATCATTTTGCCGCCTTGTGGTACGAGGTGGAGATGGTGGCTGAGCATGGCCTTTGCGCCATGGCGTGCACGTCTTATAAACCGGCGGTCTTGCCCGCAGGGGGTGGGAAAGCGCTGTATGGAACCAATCCCTTCGCATTTGCCTGGCCGAGGAAAGGCGCTCGCCCGGTCGTGTTTGACCAGGCTTCCGCGGTCGTGGCCCGAGGTGAAGTGATGCTCGCAGCACGCGAGGGGCACGAATTGCCCGAGGGCGTCGGCGTCGACGAGCACGGCCGGGCAACGACAGACCCTGAGGCCATCCTTAAAGGCGCCCTAAACGCATTTGGCGGGTACAAGGGCGCGTCGATTGCGATGATGGTGGAGTTGCTTGCAGGCGCCCTGATCGGGGAATGCTTCAGTTTCGAAGCCGCGGAACGCGACAACAATGATGGCGGGCCGCCCCGTGGCGGGGAGTTTATTCTGGCCATCGACCCCGCGAGCTTCGGCGATCCGGAGGGATGGCAGGCGCATGGTGAGCGTTTGTTCACGGCAATTCTCTCGCAATCGGGAACACGTTTGCCGGGCGACCGGCGGTATCAGAACAGGCAGGGTTCGGGGCAGAGCGGAGTTGAAGTATCAGTTGCCCTGCTTGACGAAGTGCGCAAGCTGTCGGACTGAAAGCGCTCATGAAGGCCAGGCCGGGAAACAGTCCGGTGCCTTTTGAACTGACTGAAGGAATCACGCGATGAGAAATGAATCAAAAGGCCACTTTATCAATGGCGCCTGGCTGCAAGTTGGTCCCGAATTCGAGAGCGAAAACCCTTCGGATCTCGATTCGCCCATCGGGTCTTTCCATGCGGGTGGACAAAACGAGGTGGAGGAGGCTGTCGCTGCCGCACGCACTGCATTTTCCGGCTGGAGCGAGAGCCCGCTGGAATTGCGCCAGTCTATCCTGGACCAGATCGGCGCGCGTCTGTGTGAACGTGCGGATGAAATAGGAACGCTGGTGGCCTCTGAAGAGGGCAAGCCCGTCGCCGAAGGGCGTGGGGAGGTTTATCGCGCCGGTCAATTTTTCCGCTATTACGCGGCCGAGGTGCTCAGGCCAACGGGCCTGTTGGTGCCCTCCGTGCGTCCCTCCATCGAAGTCGAGGTGACGCGTGAGCCCGTGGGTGTCATTGGCGTCATCACACCATGGAATTTTCCCATTGCAGTCGCTGCGTGGAAAATCGCGCCGGCCCTGGCCTATGGGAACTGTGCCGTGCTAAAACCCTCCGAAAAGACGCCGGCGTCTGCCTGTGCACTGGCCGACATTATTGCCGAAAGTGATCTTCCCGACGGGGTCTTCGGCATGGTCAACGGTGATGGCGCGGGTGCCGGTCACGCCCTGTGCGCCTCCGCCGAGGTGGATGCCGTGACCTTCACTGGCTCCGTCGCCACCGGACGTGAAGTTGCTCGCCTGGCCACGGAGCGAATGGCGAAAGTGCAGCTGGAAATGGGCAGTAAGAACGCCTTGCTGGTGCTCGATGACGCGGACATCGATCTGGCCGTGCAATGCGCGGTCAACGGCGCTTATTTCGGGACCGGGCAGAAGTGCACTGCCTCCTCGAGGCTGGTGATCCAGCGATCCGTCCATGATGAGTTCCTGGAAAAGTTCAGCGCGGCCGCGAAGCAGCTGAAGGTTGGGCACGCCCTCGAGCCAGATACCCAGATTGGCCCGGTGATCGACCGCCTGCAACTGGAAAAAAACCTTGAATATCTTGAGGTCGGCAAACAGGAAGGCGCCGAATTGATGTTTGGCGGTGATTGCCCTGAGCGGGCCACTCGAGGGCACTTCATGACCCCGGCGCTGTTCGTTGCGGGTCGCAATGACATGCGCATCAACCGGGAGGAAATATTCGGGCCGATCGCCTGTATCCTGCAAGCTGATGAGTACGAGGAGGCCCTCGCCATTGCCAATGACACGGACTTCGGCCTGACGGCCGGCATCATGACGCGATCACTGTCGCGGGCAGCACATTTCAAACGCCACGCACAGGCTGGATGCGTGATGGTTAATCTCCCCACTGCCGGCACTGATTACCATGTGCCTTTCGGAGGTCGAAAGGCTTCAAGCTTCGGGCCTCGAGAACAGGGACAGTTCGCGCGGGAGTTCTTCACCATCTGCAAGACAGCCTACGTGTGCGCGTGATGGTCGGCACGATTCGTCACGTGAGATGCCTGCAATGATCATCGACGGTCTGCAATACAACAACTGGAACAGGGCCCTGTTCGAGAGCGCCCGCAGGGTCGGGCTGAGTGCAATTCATGTCACCATTGCGTATTGGGAGAATGCGCAGGAAACCGAGCAGAACATCGAGCAGTGGCGCACCTGGTTCCAGCAACATGAAGATCTGATTCGCCCGGTGCTCACGGCACAGGACATTATCCAGGCGAGGCAGGAAGGCCGAACCGGGATCATCCTGGGCTTCCAGAATTGTTCGCCCATCGAAGACGATTATCGGGGCGTGGAACGAATGCATTCGCTTGGTGCGCGCATCATGCAGTTGAGCTACAACAACCAGAGCCTTTTGGCGACGGGCTGCTATGAAGACCAGGACAGCGGCATCACCCGGTTTGGCCGGGAGGTGATCCGGGAAATGAACCGGCTGGGCATGGTGATCGACATGTCACATTCCGCCGAGCAATCCACTCTGGAGGCCATTGAACTTTCCGAACGCCCGATCGTGATTTCGCATGCCAATCCCAGCAGTTTTCACCCGGCCTTGCGTAACAAATCGGACCGGATTCTGGATGCACTGGCGGAATCGGGCGGACTGCTGGGCTGCAGCCTGTACCCTTTTCACTTGCCCGGTGGATCGGAATGTACCCTGGAAGCGTTCTGTGACATGCTGTGTCGGCTGGTCGACCGGTTAGGAACTGGCCGTGTAGGGATAGGATCCGACCTGTGTCTTGGGTGGGGCTATGATACCCTCGTATGGATGCGCAACGGCAAGTGGGCAAGAACCCAAGACCACGGTGAGGATGAGTCTGCCACGCCGGCCTGGCCCGATCAGCCACCCTGGTTCAAGGGATTTGAAGGATTTTACGAGATCAGGAGGGGCCTGGAAGAGCTCGGTATGCACCGCGTGGAAATCGACGGGATCATGGGCGCCAACTGGTTCGCCTTTCTCGACGCTTCACTTCGGCCCGGAGAGACCCCCCATGCAGGACACATTGACCCATGATGAATAGCAGCGCCTCTGAGAACGTCCTGCCGACCCTGCGTCCGGCGAACGAGGTGATGGATCTGGCCAGGCTGGGTCGACAATTTCCCACCCGCCTGAGTTTCATGCGCGTCCTGATCCGGAATATGTGCCAACAACAGTGGCACATCGAGCGGGAGTTTTTTGAACTGGATGCCCGGGGTGCCGGCTGCTCGGTGTACCGAATTGATGCGCCCGCACGGAGCTATCGCATGGTGCTTTTCGCAGAGGATCTGGATCCGGCTCGGCGATCTGACCGCGTCATTGCTGATGCATGGGACGTCACAGGAGCCCTGTGTTTCGGGCCGGTAGATGCCAAACGCCGGAAATTCCTGTCTGAGAATGTCCCCAGGCAGGAGGCGGGCAGACTGGATTCGGACTGTATCGTGCTCACCCGCGCGAATCGCAGCAGCCGACAGTTTGCGCGAGTGGTCGATGCATTGGCTGCAGGCCGACAGCCTTCGCTCGCCGAAATCCTGGAAGTGGGCTACCTGTTGAGGACGACAGCCGTCTATGGAAGCGGGAAATTTGGCATGTCTGACTGGGCCAGCGTGCGGGAAAACCATCCGGACCTGTCACGTCCATTCGCGGCAGAGATGCTGGCATGTTTCATGTTGCGCCAGTTCAGTTTTGACCAGGTGGAATGGCTGGCGCAGATCGCCAGGCCGGAAAGCGCCTGCAATCTGGATCCGGGGATCAAAAGAGGCCTCGGCATCGGCAATGCGACAGGTCTCGGGATGGCACCCTTCCTGGTGAGGCATCCGCTGCTGATCGGGCGTTGGATACTGCAGCGAGAACGAGCGCTCGCGATCGTGTTGGCCGATACCGCGCCCGGCGCGGATCGGGTCCGAACCGTGCTTGCTGTCCTGAAGCGCGCCGCGATTCATCTTGACCAGGTGAGAATCGGGGACCCGGAGCAGACGCAAGTGAACCGGGAAACCCGGAACGCACTGATTGAACTGCGCGATTGGCTGGCCGTCCAGGGTGATTTACCTGACTGGCACGGTGTCACGCGTCACGCGCAGCGCACGGGGAATTTGGAGTCGCGCCAGGTCCTGGAATCGGCGCTGATAGAGGCCTATGGTGACAGGGTCGATCACCTTGCCGATGACATGGTGGTCGATGAGACATACCCGCTGCTCTCCACCATGCGCGGTGAAGATTTATTTAAGCTGATCGAGGATCACTACGGCTGGGCCTTGCGCCTGGATTTCGAGCAGCCCGACTCGCAGGCCTTTTTCTGGTACCGCTCCGAGGAGAAAATGGAGCCGCGCCTGGGCCGCCGCGGAGTTGACCCCGGCGAGGACAGGGAAATGCAAATCGGCATCGCGCTGGAAATCGTCAAGTGCCATCGGGCCTTGCGGCGAATGCTGGACAGTTCGCCTGAGATCAGTACCGCTGAGTTTGTACTCAGGCATCCGGAATGTCGCTACATCGTCAGGCGGATGCAGACCCTGGCCGAGGTGCCGTTCGGGGAGATTCAGGCCAACCTCCTCGACGCCACGATGCGCCCCATCGATCTGCTGCGTTGCAAACTGGCCTTTATGGGCGTCACCAAATTTGATCCGCGATCTTCATTGTGGCTGCGCAATACGATGTTTCAGGGGGCCCCATTGATTGAGGATCTTCATCCTGACACGTCGGATGACTGGAGTTTTCCGATCCTGCATGAGGGCGAAACCCCGAGCGAGCCTTGCTTTGCAGTGTGCGCCTAATGAGTTGCTTGCACTGCTGAACCGGGCGATAGAGGCTCGCCATCGAAATTCACTGGATTTCGACGCACTGGCGGGCAACGTGGTGGAACTGGAGTTCCTGGGTTTTTCGGGGGTCCGTTTTCTGTTGGAAGAGTTGCAGGATGACCGGGTTTACGAGCCACATCCCGGACTTCGGCTGCATTGCGCCGGCGGCGTATGGACTGCGCCGAGCGCCGGTGTGAGTCTGCTGCTTCATGCCCTGGTACTGATCGATCAGGCTTTGTGGCTTGCGAACCAGCACGGCGCATTGCGATTCCGGTTTAGCGGAGCCAGCCACGCCCCGGCACTGGCAGCGGAATTTGTTCGGGCTAAGCAGGAATCATGGGCGATGGAATTGAGATGGCCTGACCCCGGTGGCGGTGGTCAGTGGCTCATGAAGGCGGGCGCGCGCGGAGCAGAGCCCGGGCTGTGGCTTGCCGAGGCGAGCGAGGATGGCGACGGGGACGTTCTGTTCACATTGACAGAGGCTGGTCATTCTTCTGCAACTTCGGTGCCGGGTGGGTTCAAGATCTTGCGTGGTCCGGCGGAGTTCGCATCCTCGAGACAAGCGTCACTTGCAGGTGGCCTGTCGATTGCAGAGTCTGAGTGGGAGGAATTGATGCGCCTGGGCGAGGGAGTGTTGGTGGAGAGCAGTGAAGCTTCGAGACGAGGAGCAGGAGAATGAGGGAAAACCATATCCCCGAAACAAACAGGGATGCTCGTGGCTCGCCGGCCAGCAGCGCCCACAGTACCGTGGCATGGTTGACCTTTATATTCAGCGGCGGTTTTCTGAGTATTTTCGTGGTCACGGCAGTCGTAGACCTGGATTTTCTGACCCAGGTCGTCAATAACGGTTTCGCCTGGTCGATAGAGTGGTTCGGGGCCTATTGGCAACTGCTGCTGCTCGCGACGTTCGTGATCGGTCTCGCCATTGCGCTTTCACCATACGGACGGGCCCGGCTGGGCGACCTGCCGATGCCGGACAATCACCGACTCAAATGGCTGGCGATGATCATGTGCACCCTGCTTGCAGGCGGCGGAGTGTTTTTTGCCGCAGCCGAGCCGATTGCTCATTACCTGTACCCACCGCCCCTGTTTGATCTGTCCACCCCCAGTGAATCCGCAGTGCATGCCGCGCTGGCCCAGAGTTTCATGCATTGGGGCTTCCTCAGCTGGGCCATCCTGGGTTCATTGACCACGATTATTTTCATGTACCTGCATTATGAGAAAGGGCTGCCGATGAAGCCCAGGGCCTTGCTCTATCCGCTGTTGGGACGGAAATTGATCGAAGGGTGGATCGGGGATGTTGCCGATGCGGTGTGCATTATCGCGGTGGTCGCGGGTACAGTGGGTCCTATCGGTTTCCTCGGCGCGCAGGTGAGTTATGGACTGGAAGACCTGTTCGGTGTGCCAGACAAATTATCCACGCAACTCTTGATCATCCTGGGCCTCGTGGCCCTCTACACGACCTCCACGGTATCCGGCATCAGGCGAGGGATACAGCTGTTGAGTGTTTTCAATATTACTCTTGCCATTGCCTTGATGGTTTTCATCCTGACGCTGGGTCCCACGCGCTTCCTGTTGGAGAGCTACCTGTCCTCCGGAGGCGTTCACCTGGCGCACTTTCTCGACATGGCAACGTTCAGGGAGGATCAGGACTGGCTGGGTCAGTGGACCCTGTTCTTCTGGGGCTGGTTCCTGGGCTATGGTCCCATGATGGCCATGTTCATCGCCCGCATTTCCAATGGGCGCAGTATTCGCGAGGTGATTCTCAGCCTCTCCGTGCTCGCTCCAATCGTCACCAGTTTCTGGTTTACCATTCTTGGCGGCACCGGGCTCGCGCTCGAGACGGCGAGTCCAGGGGTGATATCCGGACCGTTTGCAGGGTTTAACATGCCGGGCGCGCTGCTGGCGATTACGCAACAACTGCCCATGGGGTTCATGATCTCACTCCTGTTTCTCATCCTGACCACCGTGTTTGTGGCGACCACCAGTGACTCGATGACCTACACCATCTCCATGGTCATGTGCGGCAGCGATTCGCCTCCCAGGCCGATGCGCGTATTCTGGGGACTGATCATGGGCGCGCTGGCAGCAGTGCTCCTCACCCTGGGAGGGGGCACCATCACTGCCCTGCAGTACTTCATCATCATTACCGCCGTGCCAGTGTCTTTGCTGTTGCTGCCCTCATTGTGGGTCGCACCGATGTTGGCGCGTCGGCTCGCCATTGCCCAAGGGGTCAGTCAATGAGTGACCTATCCAGCAAGGAGCGTCTTGCAAAATTGGTGCTGGCGCTGGGTTCAACAATGCTCGCGGCGGTTATTGTGGCCATGGTCTACCTGCGGCCGGAGATAGCGGACCAGCTGCGCCTTTGGCAGCAGGAAATCGTGGCCCGTTTCTTTGCCCACTGGATGATCTGGGGTATTTCGGCGATGACGCTGTTTTGCCTGCTCCTTGCCTTCAGCCCCTTCGGAAGCATTCGGCTTGGTCGGGATGATGAGACACCGGAGTACAGTAATTTTTCCTGGTTTGCGATGTTGTTCAGTGCGGGTATCGGTACGGGCATCCTGTTCTGGGGAGTGGCCGAGCCGATGTATCACATCCAGGGTAACCCATTTATCGAGATGGAGGGTGTCGAACCGCTCAGCGAGCAGGCGGGTCGAATGGCGCTGAGAATCACTCTTTTCCACTGGGGTTTGCACGGCTGGGCGGCCTACATCAGCGTAGGCCTGTGTCTCGCCTACTTCTGTTATCGAAAAGGGCTTCCGCTGACCGTGCGATCGGCACTTCACCCCCTCATTGGCGATCGGATCTACGGGCCTGCCGGCCTGGCGATCGACTTGCTGGCCATTTTTGCCACCCTGTTCGGGATTACCATTTCCCTTGGCCTGGGTGCCTCACAAATTGCGAGCGGACTGAACTACCTGTTCGATGTCAGCGCATCGAATCAATTGAAACTGGGCCTGATACTGCTGGTCTCGGTCATCGCCATTGTCTCCGCCGTTCTTGGTGTGAGCCGTGGCATCCGCCGCTTGAGCGAAGTGAATATCTGGCTCAGCGTTTTGGTGCTGGGGGCTCTGCTGGCCATTGGCCCTACCATCTACATCCTCAAGCTTTTCGTGACTGAAACCTTTCAGTACTTCTACCGCTTCATTCCCATGGGCCTATGGGTTGATCCGGAGCCGGTCGGCAGCTGGCAAAGCAGTTGGACCCTGTTTTACTGGGGTTGGTGGATTGCCTGGGGTCCGTTTGTTGGCATGTTCATCGCACGGGTTTCGCGTGGACGAACGATCCGGCAGTTCGTGTTCGGCGCATTGCTGGCGCCCGTACTGGCCAGTTTCTTCTGGCTGAGCGTGTTTGGGGGCCTCGCGCTTGACCTGCAGTTGTTTCGCTCCGCAGACCTCATTACCTCGGTGAATGCGGACATGTCCCGGGCCTTGTTTACCACCTATGACCTGCTCGATTTAGGAGTTGTGAGTTGGCTGTTCGGGCTTGTAACCACGCTCCTGATCGTGAGTTGGTTTGTCACTTCCTCGGACTCGGGAACCCTGGTGATCTGCACCATCATTTCGCTGGGCAAAGGTCGGCCAAGCAACTGGCTCAGGGTCGTTTGGGGCTTGATGATTGGCTTTGTCGCGGGGCTATTGCTCATAGCGGGCGGGCTGTCCGCACTGCAGGCGGCGAGCACCATTGTCGCGGTACCTTTTGCCGGGGCCATATTCCTGATGATGATCGGCCTGATCCTGTCGCTATGGCGCACAGAACGGGCATCGCTCAGGCGCGCCGAGGATCACGGCGACTGACCGCTGGCTCACCCGGACGGGCGCGGGTTTCAGTCCTTGGTTGGGATGTCGTCGAGGACGTGGTTGAGTTCAACCAGGAATCCATCAGCGTCGTAAAAGCGGCTGACATTCACTCGGATGACACCCTCGCCGTCGTAGGACGGATATTCAGTATACGTGGGCGGATTAATGACCTCGATGCCTGGCGAGGCCGCCACCGATGGCCAGATACTGTCCAGCCGGGTCGTATTGAATAACACGACAGCGTGCCCGGGCGAGAAACCTTCTCGGACCACGGGTTTTTCATGCGAAGGATGGTCTGGATTATTGTGCTCATAGTCCACCAGGCCAAGTACGCCAATGTAATCGTCCGAGGCTTTCAGAAATACAAGGCGAATTTCCTGTTGCCGATCTTCTGTCTTGTGGGGGCGACGGATGACCTGATCATAAATCACGGTCATGCCAATGGCGTCACGATATAGCGCCAGCGCGCGATTCACATCGCGCACGATCAGTGTCTGCCGCCGCAGTACCAGGGAATCGTCGGTTTCTTTTTCCGGGGGCAGGTCGCCTGTTGCGATATTCATGGATGCCATCAGGATCAGGGAATTCATCATCTAAATCGCTCCTTCTTTCTTTTAGTGGAACAAATGCGCTTTTCTCGCCGGTTGATTTGACTCCAAGCCTCGCTGACCCGGGTCGGTCACCAACTTTTCACTGCTGGCAGGGTACTAGGAATTACAAACCCTGACTACTTTCGGTTCGGGTGATCTGAGACTCATATGGGGGGTCACGTGATCTACTTTTTTTTGTTTTTTTGCAGTTTTCTACTCGCGGTTTTCATCGTCCTGCTGCATCGGGCCGTCAGTCAGGCCATGCTCTTTGGTCACGCAAATGCAGAAGGTCGCCGCGCAGGGCGCTCTCCAAACAAAGAAAGTCGGCTGTCCTGGCTGGAGAGCGGAAGGTCTGCGCTCAATGGTTTTCTGGATGGCCGCTCCGGGTATAAAAATGTACAGCTTCGGGGTAGGAGCGATTTACAAAAACCCTGGGGTTGGTAATTCTTGCCGCAACTGAGCGGACGGCGCGTTCGCCTTCGGTCGAGCGCACCATTCCAGCATGTTCAAAGCCAGTAGCCTGCTCTGAGTGAGATCATTCCGGCGCCCGGAAGCGCTCAACCCGCAGAATCAGACCAAGGTCTGGGTATTCGAAAGTCGAGGTGTGGACCGGTCAGCCTCGATGGCGGATGCAATCTCGAGTTGAAAAAACAGGGGGCAAGGTTGCTCCCTTTCGAGCCGCTTAACGGGGCGCTCAATTGCCCCGCGCTGCGGCGAGTGGCGAGTTCGATAATTTATGTCCTGAATGATGGTCAGGTGCTTCCCCATCCGGGCGGGCGATGATCCCACCGCCCTGTTGCCGCTGCATACGGTCAACCTCTTTTACCCATAATTACTCCGATCGCAGAAAATAGTTGGTGCAGTCATGTTTGCCCGGGCGTTTGATCCCCGGCGGATTGGCTCTCAGCGAATACCAAGCCGGCGCCATTGACATGGACGCCAGCCTGCGAGGGCACAGTTGCCGAGAGGGGAGGCCACCGGGCGCATGACGCGCCCAGTGGCATTGCCTTGATCAGGCTTAAGCCTCCAGTTTGATGGGCAGGTCCCTGATGCGTTGCCCAGAGGCTGCGTAGACCGCATTTCCGATGGCGGGCGGTACCGCGATAAGCGGCGGTTCTCCCATGCCGGTGGGAAATTGATCGCTGTCCATGAATTTCAGATCCATCTCGGGCACGTCTTTCATCCGTAAAGGCATGTAGCTGTCGAGGTTCTGGTCGCGCACCTGCCCCTTCTCAATTTTCGTACCCTCATGCAGGGCCAGGCTGACACCCCATAATGTGGCGCCCTCGGCTTGTGCGAGTGCACCGTCAGGATGAATGACCGTGCCGCAGTCTATGGTCTGCCAGAGTTTTACGAGACGGATGCTTTGCGTCTCCAGATCGACTGCGACGTGGGCCACGCAAGCGGTCCATGTGGGCATGTTGCGCTCCTGTCCATGACTGACGGCCACGCCCATTCCCTCACCTGCAGGCAATTCCCGTCCCCAGCCAGAACGATCGCGGACATCTCTCAGAGCTGCCGCCAATCGAGTGGCGCCCCCCACGGAGTTGGGCGAGGAGCCGCTGTTCTTGCCCGCACCATCGAGCATGGCCAGGCGAAACTCGACAGGATCCTTGCCCTGGATTTCAGCGATTTCATCCATGAACGATTCGACGCTCCATCCAATCCAGCCTGATCCGACAGCCCTCAACCAACCTGGCAGGAATGTTTGCTGCGCCAGGTCGTTGTTGATGGCTCGGACCCGGTGGCAGGGCAAGGTGTACCAGTGATCGGAACCGCTAATGGAGAAAGGATCAAACTTGCCATTTCCATCGACGCCTTCGGGCATGAAACCGGGCGCCAATGCCAGTGTTGGCCAGCCGGCTGCGGCCGCATGCTCAATCCCCGTAAGTTCACCCTCTGCATCGAAGTGGGCATCCAAACGGGAAACAGACGCAGAACGAACGCAATCAAATTGGCTGTCCTGCGCTCGCGCGAACACCAGCTTCACCGGTTTGCCCAATTCTTTGGCGGCGAGTGCCGCTGGGATCATCTGGTCGCCAAACAGGCGTCGCCCAAAGCCACCCCCCAGGTAATACTGGTGAATGATGATGTCTGCCTCTTCCATTTCCAGGGTTTTTGCAAGCACGGGCAGAATCAGTGACTGCCATTGGTTACCTGCATGGATATGGCACTGGCCGTCCCTGAACTCCACCAGGGCATTTTGCGGTTCCAGTGTGAAATGCAGCGCCGTGGCCGTGGTGTAGGAGGCCGTATGACTGCGCTCCGCCTCTTCGCGGACCGCCGCGATATCGCCATCATCGACCACGAGGACTCCAGCCGCCTTGTCGGCCGTCAGTGCCTCGCCGTGCGCAATGATGTCCGCCTCGCCAATCTCGGCCGTCGGGCCGGCTTGCCACTCGATATTGACCAGCTCGGCGGCTTTCATCGCTGCAGGAAAACTCTCGGCGATGACGACAGCCCAGCCTTGTGCAAATCCCGAGGGGTCGGCCAGGGTAAGCGTCTGCTGATAGCCGGAGACGGCTCTGGCAGCTGAATCGTCGACTGATGTGATTTCGCTTCCGTATCGGGTGGGCGGAATCAAGGGGTAGGCATACACCATGCCCGGTAGTTCCGCATCCAATCCGTATTCGGCGGTGCCCCTCGATTTCTCTGGAACATCCAGTGCCTTAAACGACTGGCCCAGCAATGTACGGTCGCCGGCAGGTTTGAGCGGCATTGCTGCAAGTTCTTCCTCCGAGAAGCTGCGGCTCACGTCACCCTGGCGAACGATGTCTGCAAAACTGAGCGCTTGGTCGCCGCTCCTGACCATGCTGTCTGCAACCGTGCAGGATGCAGGATCAACCCCAAGCAGCGCAGCGCCGGCGTCTCTGAGTATCATTCGGCCCGCAGCGCCGGCTTGTGACAGCATCTGGAAGGACGTGAAAACAGACCAGGATCCTCCGGTCACCATGAAGCCCCAACGCGGGTCGGAATCCACGTGGTCAATGGCAATATCGTTCCAGTCAGCACCCAGTTCCTCCGCAACGATTCGTGCGAGGGCTGTGCCGACATGCTGGCCCATTTCGGCCTTGGTGATGTTGACAAGGATTTTTCCGTCCCCATCGATTTCGAACCAGATGGTTGGCGCAAAGGATTGGCTGACGCCTGTATCGGCGATCTCGGTGACCACGGCATCCTGGGAGCAACCGGGCAGGACAACGCCGAGGCCCATCACCAATCCGCCGCCCGCGGTGCCGGCGAGAAATGAACGACGGCTCATGTGCATTCGGGCATTGAGTTCTTTCAGTTTCATGAGGCCACCTCCTCGTTATTGGCGACCACTTTAATGGCGCGGTGAATTCGCACGTAAGCCATGCAGCGACACAGGTGGCCATTCATGGCTTCGCTGATTTCAGCGTCGCTTGGCTTTGGTGTATTGCCCAGGAACTCGGCTGCTTTCATGATCTGCCCCGCTTGACAATAACCACACTGTGGAACCTGCTCCTCAACCCAGGCGGTCTGCAAGGCTCGCCCTACTTCGGAGTCCAATCCCTCGATGGTGGTCACGTTTTTGCCGGCCACTGACTCCAGCGGCGTGACACAGGCACGAATGGCCTTGTCTTCGAGATGCACGGTGCATGCACCGCAGCGGGCAATGCCGCAGCCAAATTTAGTGCCCTTAAGTTTCAGTTCGTCTCTTATGACCCACAACAATGGAGTGCTGGGGTCACTTTGCGAGGATACGGTTTCGCCGTTAATGCTGAATTCAATCATGATGAACCCTGTACTTAATGATGGTTAACACAATTCAGTGTATTACATTTCCGAACAAATTTTTCCATGGGAAGCAGCGTCAAACAGCGAGTTGGAAAAAGCCGGTCGTCCTGAGAGTCGTGACCCCCCGCATATAAGCCTCAAATGAACGGAGAATTCCGGGAAACACCGGGGGTCGCGGACCGAAAGCAGGTGGACGGTCCCGCATCCCCTATACTCAATGGTGTCAGCTAAACGAGGAATTTCGCTATGCCTACGCGTCGTGAACTATTGTCCGCTGGGACTGGTGCCGCCCTGGCCCTGCCAGCTGCAAACTGGGCGGAAGGGGTTTCCGATGGCCCGCCTCCACGCCTTCCTGATCTCGGATTTCTGAGAAACGACCCCCTGGTGGACGCAGACAGAGCGCGATTTTTCATGGATCAACTCGGCGTGGATGCGCTGGTTGTCACACACCCGTCCAACGTGTGTTACCTCACCAATCACTGGCCTCAACTCGATCGAATGGGATTCAGGAACAGCATGATGGCGGTTTTTCCCCGCGATCCGGCACGGCCCGTTGCGCTCATCATGCACGCATTCAGTTATTACTACACGCACTCCCCCGAGGACGCTTTTAGCAATCGCCAGGTTTATCCCTACACCTCGGCCGTAGACTCGGGGATTGACGTAGAGCGGGCGGAGGAGGAGCCTGCGGCGAACTCGGGCGATGGTTTTCGTATTGTCGACGAGGCATTGATCAGGCCACGGGAGTTGCAGCGCCGTCGATCGATGCAGTCTGCTCAATCGCCAGCGCCCAGTCCTTCCTGGGCCCTTGCGCGGGCCCTGAATGCGCTCGGGCTGGAAAAGGCAAACCTCGGCATTGATGCGCCGGTGCTTGATGACGTGCTGCGTCGACGCGGAATGGGAGAAAAAATCATTCCGGCAGAGAACGTTCTGCGCCGAATTCGTTTCGTCAAATCGCCGACTGAGATCAGATTGATGCGCCTCGCTGCCCAGGCCAACGTCGAGGCTGCAATGGCCGTTGTTCACAGGGCCCGGAAACTGGGCAGCACGCGCGCATTGCGGGCCGAGTTTCTGAGCGAGGCCGCGCGTCGTGGGAACCATGGCGTGTTCGTGGTCATCAATGGAACCTCATCAGAATTGGTGGATGAGCCGATCAAGGACGGCATGGCTTTCCTCCTTGATTGCGTGAGCCATTGCCGTTTTTATCATGGAGATTTCGGCCGAACTGTCTTCATCGGCGAACCTCATGCAAGGATGCAGCGGGGTTGTGAAGCAATCGCCACGGCATGGCGTGAAATCCAGGAGCAGCTGAGGCCCGGATTGCGATTTGCAGACGTCACGCGGATCGGCAGAGAATGCATTCGTCGACAGGGACTTGACCTCAATGTTGCCTTCAGGCCGCACAGCGTGGGCCTGTTTCATACCGACCACCCGCAACCTGGCATTTTAGGCCCCCGGGTTCCTGATGAACTGGTGATCGAGGAAAACATGATTCTCAGCGTGGACTGCCCGATCCTGGAGGCAGGAATCGGCGGCACCGCTCATCTTGAGGATTTGATGTTGATACGCGCGAGCGGTAATGAGGCCATTCACGAAGTCCCTCCGAGCGTGCTCATGGTTTAATCGTTTGCCCCAATCGGTTATCGTTCATCCAGATCATTTTGGCCTGCACTGCTGATATTTGGCAGCATGTTTCATGAACATACAAAAAATTTCAATCATCATCCCGTGCTTCAATGAAGAGCGCACGATAGCCGCGGTGATGGATGCAGTCAGCGCAGTTCCCCTGGATTACGAGAAAGAAATCATCGTCGTTAACGATTGTTCCACCGACGGCAGTCGGGAGGCCATCGCCGCCCACGGTGGGGTGACCTACCTTGAGCATGAGGTGAATCGCGGCAAGGGGGCCGCACTGCGGACAGGCATTAAGGCAGCTAGCGGCGATGTCGTGCTCATTCAGGACGCGGACCTGGAATACGAC
>CAXQNK010000104.1:0-7360 GCA_964225175.1 Candidatus Nitrosopumilus sp.
CCGCTCTCGAAGAAGCGGGTTGCCAATTCGCCATACTCGGTGGTTGGTTTCAAAGATTCGGGCGTCACGATCACCGATCGGGGCCAGGTCCAGGTGGATGAGCACTCACGCACAACGGCACCGGGCGTGTGGGCCATCGGCGACTGCGTACGCGGCCCCATGCTGGCGCATAAAGCCTCCGAGGAGGGTATCGCCGTGGCCGAACTCATCGCCGGCAAACCGGCCCACATTCACTTCGACACGGTACCCTGGGTCATCTACACGGATCCCGAAATCGCATGGGTAGGGCGAACGGAACAGGAACTGGAGGCAGCGGGAATCAACTACGCCGTCGGCAGCTTTCCTTTCGCCGCAACGGGACGGGGACTGGCGATGGGCCACGCCGTCGGCATGGTCAAGATCATCGCCGAGACCGAGACTGATGAGCTGTTGGGGGTCCATATTATCGGTGCGAACGCCTCCGAACTGATCGCAGAATGCGTGGTCGCCATGGAATTTCATGGCACATCAGAAGATCTCGCGCGAATCGTACATGCGCACCCCACCCTGTCCGAGGCAGTTCACGAGGCCGCGTTGCATGTAGAAAAAAGGGCGATTCACAGGGTCAATTGATCATCTCCGGCTGAACGCAGCTGCGTTTGGTCGCCACCCGCTTGATTTGGAAATGCTGCAGGCTCTAAAGTGGTGCTCACATTAGCGAAGGGGGGGGGTAATGCCATGTCTGCTGAAGAGTTTCTGACTGCTCAACTGAGAAAGTTTTCCCTGCTCGATATCGCACTGGTAAAGTGTGTTTACCTGCTTGTGGGGCTGCTGGTCGCTTCTCAATATAAGCCCCTGATGATGATCGATGGGTGGGTCTACGTCACGCTGGTCATCATCTGCGCTACGCCCCTGTGCCTGCGGTCTTTTTCGAACCCGGGCCGGTGGCTGGAAAAGTCCCGCGCCTACCTGGCCACCAATGACCCCGCACACCAGGTGCTGTTGTTTCTGTGCATGCTGTTTTTAGCGCTGTGGCTGTCCGGCATCTTCCCGGTCCTGATGAGTGCGCCATGGTGGGCTTACCTTGGCCTTATCGCGGTGCTCGCCATAAAGCCCATGACCAAGACAGTGTTCTGGTAGTCACATGAACACCTTGCCGACATGCACTGCATCATCTTCTGACCCGGAGACCTCCCGTGACTGACACCATTCCCAGAAAATTCAAAGCGTTCCGTATTCATGACGACTCCGATGGCTATCGTTCCGGCATCGAGGACATTGCCCTTGAACAGCTGAACTCCGGCGACGTAACGGTGAAGGTGTTGTGGTCCAGCATCAACTACAAAGACGCTCTGGCCGCAACGGGTAAGGGCCGCATCCTGAGGCGATTCCCGCTGTGCGGTGGCATCGATCTCGCAGGTATCGTTGTGCAATCCTCGGCCGAATCATTCAGCGAAGGTGACGAGGTCATCGTCACCGGCACCGGGCTGTCCGAGCTTCGTGATGGGGGCTATGCGGAATACCAGCGAGTCGACAGCCGCAGTGTGGTGCCTTTGCCGGATGGTCTCAGTTTGCGCGACACCATGGCACTGGGCACGGCCGGCTTCACTGCTGCGCTCAGTCTCTATCGAATGGAAGCACTGGGCCAGTCGCCCGACATGGGACCTGTCGTGGTCACTGGCGCCACGGGTGGCGTGGGCAGCATCGCGATCAATATTCTGCATGTTGCCGGATATGACGTGCACGCCATCACGGGAAAAGTCGACGAGTTCGATTACCTTGAATCTCTGGGCGCTACCCAGTGCATCTCTCGAAAGGAACTCTACTGGGGCCAAAAACCGCTGGAAACCACCCGCTGGGCGGGCTGTATCGACAATGTCGGGGGTGACATGCTGAGCGGAATCACCCGGGTCATTCACCCATTCGGAAATATCGCCAGCTGTGGACTGGCCGGAGGCACAGCGCTGCAAACAACAGTAATGCCCTTTATTCTAAGAGGCGTCAGCCTGATTGGGATCAGTTCATCCAATTGTCCCTATCCCCTACGCGGCCAGATATGGCAGCGACTGGCCTCGGACTGGAAACCCGATCGATTGGAAGACATTGCGCGCAACGAGGTGGCCATGGATGACATGGAAGAGACCTTTGCTGGAATGATGCGGGGCGAGGCGCTTGGAAGAACGATCGTCCGCGTGGGCACATAAAAAAGGCCCGCCGCGAAACCACGGCGGGCCCTGAACACGATAAACGCGCGTCAGAGATTCGCAAGCACGTGGTCGGCAGCACTCACACGAAACTCGCCTGGCCCCTCGACAAAAAGACCGGTGACCACGCCGTCTTCGGCTACGATGGCGAAACGCTGCGAGCGCATGCCCATTCCAAATCCGGAGGCGTCGAGCTCGAGGCCGAGCGCACGAGTGAATTCACCGTTTCCGTCGGCAAGCATGTCAATCCGGTCGGCGCCAGCACCCTGACCCCAGGCACCCATGACGAAAACATCGTTCACCGCCATGCAGCCAATGGCATCGACCCCTTGCGCGAAAAAATCATCCGCCATATCGACAAACCCGGGTAAATGCTTCGCAGAGCACGTCGGTGTAAAGGCGCCCGGTACCGCGAACAGCACAACTTTGCGCCCGGCGAAATAGTCCTGGGTTGGGACCTGCTCCGGGCCTTGTTCAGTCATCTTGCTGAGTACGCACTCGGGTATGCGGTCCCCTGTTTGAATGGTCATATTGAATTCTCCTCGTGATGAAATTTATGCTGACGATGTTCCGAAACATGGCGCCGCCCGGCTCGAATTCCAAACATGCGCCTTAAATTCAGTATGCGATTCATCGGAATCAGATTCCGTTGATAACACCTGTCAAAAATCGCATTTCATTATCTATAAAACAAGCACAAATAGTTCTATATATTTTTGATCTATTAAAGTATAAATTAAGATATATAAAAACTATATTCCTGTTTATTCTTCATGTAATGGTTTTTCGGACATCAGTTGAACATAATTGCCTTCGGAGTCGGAAAAACCCGCGAGCCATAACTCACCGGTCTGTGTTCGGTGCACACAGTGCGGCGGCCGGTCCAACGTTACGCCGCGTGCATTGAGCCCCGCACAGGCCGCGTCAAGGTCAGCGACCGAGTAATAAATCAGGGGGCTGGACTTCACCTGCTCAGAGGAATCCTCGCTCAAGTACAAACGGGTTCCGCCACAATCGAAAAATGCCATGTTCTGCCCCGGTACTTGGAACAAAAGCTTCAACCCCAGCGTGTCCCGATAGAAAGCAACTGCACGCTCGATATCGCTCACCGCGATGTGAATTTGTCCAATGCCCTCGATCTGCAATGCTGTATTCACCCCGGACAGGATCCGCCTGTAATCAGGTGTCCTCAGACGGACTTGCGGGTGAGCCATTCCCAGAGGCAATCGCGGCAGTTTCATCGACAATCGCTTCAGCCGCATCTGCTTCCATGTCCTCACTCTCAGCATCTTCGGCTTCGACGGCCACGAGACTGACCAGCTTTTCCTCCTCACCCAGACGAATCAGGGTGACGCCCTGGGTATTGCGCCCCAGCGTGGAGACTTCTGCAGCCCCCGTACGGACCAGCGTGCCGCCATCTGAGATCAGCATGATGTCGTTATCGTCACCGACCTGCACGGCAGCGACCAGGGCTCCGTTCCGGTCCGATGTCTGTATTCCGATTACACCTTGCCCTCCGCGGCCCTGGGGAGAATGCTCTTGCACCTGAGTCCGTTTTCCAAATCCGCGCTCGGTGGCCGTGAGAATGTCACCCTCGCCTACCACCAGCATGGAGACGACGTATTGATGCTCCTGCAAACGGATTCCAATCACCCCACGTGCCGTGCGGCCCATGGATCTGACGTCTGTTTCGTGGAAGCGAATGCATTTTCCAGAATTAGCGAACAGCATGATGTCGCTGTCGCCCTGGGTGATCTCCACGTTGACCAACTCATCATCATCCGGCAGGTCAATGGCCCAGATTCCGTTGGCCCTCGGGCGCGAATACGCCGATAAGGGCGTTTTCTTGACGATGCCCTGGCGGGTTGCAAAAAACACAAAATGGTCCTCGGCGTATTCCCGAACGGGCAATACCGCGTTAACCCGTTCGTCTTTTTCCAGTGGCAGGAGATTGACGATGGGTTTGCCACGGCTGATATGGCTGGCCTGTGGCAACTCGTAGACTTTAAGCCAGTGAATCTTACCCCGGCTGGTAAAACACAGCAGGGTGTCATGGGTGTTGGCCACCCAAAACTTATCGATAAAGTCCTCATCCTTGACCCGGGTCGCGGATTTACCGCGGCCACCCCGTCGCTGTGCCCCGTAGCGGTCGAGCGATTGCGACTTGGCGTAGCCCGCGTGGGACATGGTCACTACAACATCCTCTTCCTGAATCAGGTCTTCGAGGCTGAGATCCAGTCGCCGCTCGAGAATTTCAGTGCGGCGCGTGTCGCCAAATTCTTCCCGAATTGCCTCGAGTTCCTCGCGAATCACTTCCATCAGCCGTTCGGGATCAGAAAGAATGAGCAACAGGGCACGGACCGTCTCCAGAATGTCCTCATACTCCTTGGTCAGCTTTTCCTGCTCCAGGCCAGTCAGCCTGTGCAGGCGCATGTTGAGGATTTCCTGGGCCTGGATGGGTGAGAGCTGATAGCCATCTTCGTGAAGCCCGTATTTGGGCTCGAGGTCCTCCGGACGAGACATTTCCGCCCCGCCCTGCCCAAGCATGGCTTTCACCACGCCCGGGCTCCAGCGCCGCGCCAGCAGGGCCTCGCGGGCTTCTGCGGGCGTGGCGGAGGCCTTGATCAGAGCGATCAGCTCATCCAGGTTCGCCAACGCCACGGTCAGGCCTTCCAGAACGTGTGCCCGGCTGCGCGCCTTGCGCAGGTCGAACAGGGTTCTGCGCGTCACCACCTCGCGCCGATGGCCAATGAAAGCCTCAAGCACTTCCTTGATGTTCAGCAGTTTCGGCTGCCCGTTGACCAGCGCCACCATGTTGATACCGAAGACGTTCTGCATTGCAGTGTGCTGGTACAGGTTGTTCAGCACGACTTCCGGAACCTCGCCACGACGCAGTTCGATAACCACGCGCATCCCGTCCTTATCGGATTCGTCGCGCAGCTCCGTGATCCCCTCGATCTTCCGTTCCTTGACCAGTTCGGCGATCTTCTCGAGCAGCCGCGCCTTGTTGACCTGGTACGGCAACTCCGTCACCACGATGGAGTCCTTGCCGTTCCTGTCGTCAGTCTCAACGTGAGAGCGTGACCTGAGGTAAATTCGGCCGCGACCGCCGTGATAGGCCTCTCGGATACCGTCAGCACCATTGACCAGGCCAGCTGTTGGGAAGTCGGGACCGGGCAGATAATCCATCAGGCCATCGATATCGAGCTCAGGTGTTTCAATCAATGCGACCGTGGCATTGATGACCTCGGTGAGATTATGCGGCGGAATATTGGTCGCCATACCCACAGCAATGCCCGCCGAACCGTTGACCAGCAGGCTGGGAACACGGGTTGGCAGCACCAGCGGTTCGTGCTCGGACTCATCGTAATTGGGACCGAAATCCACGGTCTCGCGATCGATATCCGCCAACAACTCATGCGTCATCTTGGACATGCGCACTTCGGTATAACGCATTGCCGCCGGTGCATCGCCGTCGACCGAGCCGAAGTTGCCCTGCCCGTCCACCAGCATGTAGCGCATTGCAAATGGCTGAGCCATCCGCACGATCGTGTCATAGACTGCCGAGTCGCCGTGTGGATGGTACTTACCAATCACGTCACCCACGACACGCGCCGATTTCAGATAGGGCTTGTTCCAGTCATTTTTGAGTTCACTCATCGCGAACAGCACGCGGCGGTGGACCGGTTTGAGGCCATCGCGCACGTCAGGAAGGGCCCGTCCCACAATGACGCTCATTGCGTAGTCCAAGTAGGACTGTCGCATCTCGTCTTCCAGGTTGACCTGAAGGATTTCCTTGGCGAGTTCTGCCATCCTAGAAATGTCTCCCAACTAGGCTCTAGGTGTCTGTTTTATATAGGCATTATCGACCCGTTTTCGAGGCCTGCCTGAAATCGATTAACACCATAAAAATTAATCACTTATTGTACCATAAACGGCCCCTGATTGGGCCTGGTTTCCGGGCCCTGGCGGGGTAAATTTTTCCCAGCCGAACAGCCTTCATTTCAAGCCATGCGACCTTGCGATTGATCTTTGAAATGGTCCTTGGGAGCGTCTGAAAGTAGAATGTGTGCGAGTGATGGAAACCATGGGATTTTAAAGATGCGAAAAGTGATTGTTCTTCTGGCCCTGATGGGCCTGGTGACGGGCCCCGCACTCGCTCAACAGAGCGGTTCGACACGCCCCAGCGTCACCCTGCACACCAACAAGGGTGATATCCGTATCGAGTTGTATCAGGATCAGGCCCCGGTCACCGTAGAAAATTTCCTGCAATACGCGCGGGACGGTTTCTACAACGGCACAGTCTTTCACCGTGTGATCAGCCACTTCATGATCCAGGGTGGCGGCTACACCAGCGACATGATGCTGAAACCCACGCGCGACCCGATCAAGAATGAAGCTGACAACGGCCTCAAGAATCTGCGTGGCACCGTAGCCATGGCGCGAACGACGGATCCCGAGTCCGCCACGGCCCAGTTTTTCATCAACGTCGAACTCAATCCGAACCTCGATTTCACGGGAACCGCTAACTCTCGGCAATGGGGCTATGCCGTGTTTGGACACGTGACCGAAGGGATGGACGTGGTGGACGATATCCGATTCGTTAAAACCGATGCCCGGGACCGACCCCTCGAAACCGTGATTATTGAGTCCGTCGAGGTCAATTAATTGAGCACGCCTTCCGCGAGCGCAAGCACGCTGTTCGTCTCGGATCTGCACCTCGATGAGCGTCGACCCGAGGCGACTGAGCGCTTCCTGCGGTTTCTGAAGGAAGAGGCCCGCCATGCCTTGGCGCTCTATATCCTCGGGGACCTGTTTGAGTTCTGGATTGGCGATGACGTCAGCAGTGGGCTGTCGGACGAAGTCGCCGATGGCATAGCCGACCTGGCCACAGCGGGCACACCCGTGTATTTCACGCACGGCAATCGAGATTTCATGCTCGGCTCCGAATATGCGCAACGTTGCTGCATGACTTTACTGCCCGAAGAGCAAGTGATCGATTTGTACGGCCAGCCAACGCTCGTCCTGCATGGAGATCAGCTGTGTACCGATGACACCGTCTACCAGGCCATAAGGCAGCAGGTTCGCAACCCGGAATGGCAAGCGGCAATGATGGCGAAGTCACCCGCTGAGCGGATGGCTTTTGCCCGCCAGGCGCGGGAGCAAAGTCGCGATCA
>CAXQNK010000105.1:0-97724 GCA_964225175.1 Candidatus Nitrosopumilus sp.
AGATACATGGCCAGCCGCTCGGCGCCATAAGTGATTTCCCCCATGATGGGCTTGCACTCGAGCCCACCTACCTGTTGGAAATAAGTAAACTGGGTCACTTCCATACCATTGAGCCAGACTTCCCAGCCCAGCCCCCAGGCGCCAAGGGTGGGCGACTCCCAGTTGTCCTCTACAAAACGGATATCGTGGATCTCTGGATCAATTCCCACCTCGCGAAGGGATGCCAGGTACAGTTCCTGGAAATCTTCCGGGGAAGGTTTGAGCACGACCTGGACCTGGTAATAATGCTGCAGCCTGTTGGGGTTCTCCCCGTAGCGGCCATCCGTGGGGCGCCGTGAGGGTTGAACATAAGCCGAGTTCCAGGGCTCCGGGCCGATTGCCCGGAGGAAAGTGGCCGGGTGAAATGTCCCCGCGCCAACCTCCATGTCCAGCGGTTGGATCAATACGCAACCCTGCTCCGCCCAGAAAGACAAGAGCCGATTGATGAAGTCCTGAAATGTCATGGTTGCCCCATGCGAATCAATCCGCGCCAGTATAGCCAAGGCTACCAACAGACAGAAGGACCGAAGCCCTTCAGAGAGAATGAATCAGCGTTGTTCGTCGGATGGTTCGATGATGAAAACGACGCCGTCGACCCCTTTCACTCGCACCTGCGTGCCTGCAGGCAGGTCTGGGCCCTTCACTCGCCATGTTGAATCATCCACCATCACCTTCCCAACCCCGTTTTCGATGGGCTGCTCCAGAGTAAACACCCGACCAACATATTGTTCTCCTCTTCGGTTGAGGTTGGGCTGGTCTGAGCGAGGTGGGCGTTTCTCTCGGTATTTTTGCCAGGCGATTACCGCGATGACCGAAGCGACAGCGTAAAGCACCAGTTGCATTTCCATCGGCAAGGACGGGAACACGAACAAAACAAATCCGGTGGTAGCCGCGGCGATTCCCAGCCAGAGAAAGAAAAACGAGGGCACGACAAGCTCGAGGATCAGCAGCAGTCCGGCGAGAATCCACCAGTGCCAGAAAACAATATCTCCCATCCAGTCCATCAGGGTGATTCCGCCGGATTCTTGTCCAAGGCCGCTTTGGCGATCTCGGCTATTCCTGCCAGGCTGCCAAGCACGCTGGTGGCCTCCATCGGAAGCAATAGCGTCTTCTGGTTCGGGCTGGTCGCAAACGCGTTGAGTGCCTCCACGTATTTTTGTGCGACAAAGTAGTTCACCGCCTGGATGTCCCCCGTTGCGATGGCTTCGGAAACACGTTCGGTTGCTTTTCCTTCTGCCTCAGCAAGTCGCTCACGCGCCTCAGCATCCCTGAACGCTGCCTCTTTGCGGCCCTCGGACTCGAGAATTGCAGCCTGCTTCTGTCCTTCCGCTCGCAGGATGTCTGATTGGCGGGCGCCCTCGGCTTCGAGAATCGTTGCTCGCTTAAGGCGTTCGGCTTTCATCTGTTTCGCCATCGCGTCCACCAGGTCGACGGGCGGGCTAATGTCCTTGATTTCAATTCGGGTGACTTTGACGCCCCAAGGCGTTGTGGCTTCATCGACGACCGATAGCAAGCGTGCGTTGATGTCGTCCCGCTTGGATAGTGCATCATCGAGGTCCATCGATCCCAGCACGGTTCGAATGTTGGTCATGGTGAGGTTGAGAATGGCGTGTTCGAGCCTGAAAACCTCGTAGGCCGCTTTTGCGGCGTCTAGGACCTGGAAAAACACCACGCCATCAACCGTCAATACGGCGTTGTCCTTGGAAATCACTTCCTGCGAGGGGACATCCAGTACGCGCTCCATCATGTTGACCTTGTGGCCTACCTCGTTGATGAAGGGCATGATCAGGTGGAAGCCCGGCGTAAAGGAGGCGCGATAACGACCAAAGCGCTCGATCGTATACTCAAAGCCCTGGCGGACGATAATTACCGCTTTGCGCAGTGTGACCACTGCAAGTGCGACCAGAATGAGAGCCCAGATGAGGGTGCTTTCCATGATATGTCCCGATTCCTGTTTACAGTAGAGAAAGTGACCTGTGCGATACTGTTCCGGTCGGCCGGCGCAGGGCGCACAAAACACCGCGCTTGCCCAGAAACATTAGCACAAACAAGACAACCACGGATGCGTCAAAAGTCACAACCAGGTGAAGCCCCGGATGAATGAGCGAGATCAGCTTTTTTCACAGGGGGTCGGCGTTCAGGGTTCGTTCGTGTTCGACGAGCGAGTCGTTCGTGTATTCCCAAACATGATTGCCCGGTCCGTTCCGGGCTATGAGTTGGTGGTGCCCCTGACCGGGATGCTCGCGCGAAGATACGCCCAGGAACACAGCGTTCTTTACGACCTGGGCTGTTCACTCGGCGCCAGCACCCTGGCGATGCGAACCGCAGTGCGAGGGCGGGAGATCCGCATCGTGGCCATTGATTCTTCATCCGCCATGGTGGACCAGTGCCAGAAGGTGTTCGACGCGCAAGAAGACGGCATTCCAGTCCAAGTTCTCAAGCAGGACATCAGCGATGCCGACATTAGCGACGCCTCGGTCGTTGTCATGAACTACACCCTGCAGTTTGTTGCGCCCGAAGAACGCTCACCGCTGTTGAGTCGAATCTGGCATGGCCTAAAACCCGGCGGAGTTCTGATTCTCTCGGAGAAATTCAAACCCCAATGTCCCAGTGACGACCACGTCTTGACCCAGTGGCACCATGACTTCAAGCGCGCCCAGGGATATTCCGAACTCGAAATTGCTGCCAAGCGGTCCGCGCTGGAAGATGTGCTCCGCCCTGACGCCATGGAGGTGCTTGAAGATCGGTTGAGTGACGCTGGCTTTGAGCATGTTGATCGCTGGTTTCAGTGCTTTAATTTCTGCAGTTACCTTGCTCGGAAATGATGCTCCACAGAGCCTACGACCCGCTGCGCGCCTGGGCAGACAGCCGTGCCGATCTGGATTGGCTCCATCCATTGATCGATCAATCGATAGCGCGACTCAGCGGTGACAGTCACGGGGATCTTCCGGCATGGCGATCCGCCCTGTCAGATTTGCCCGATGTTTCGGACTTCTTTGACGGTCACAGGCCCGCACCGATCCTCGGGGGTCGCCCAGATCATAAAGTTGAGCTCGAGCCACTGCTCATGGCGCTTCACCCGTGGCGGAAAGGGCCCCTGGAGATAGCCGGTTGTCGTATCGACACAGAGTGGCGTTCGGACTGGAAATGGGCACGGATTGCTCCGCACATCGACCTGCACGGAAAAACGGTACTCGATATTGGAAGCGGCAACGGTTATTACGGTTGGAGAATGCTCGGGAGCGGGGCAAAGCGCGTGGTGGGCATCGACCCGACCCTGGTGTTCGTGATGCAATGGCTGGCGGCTCACCATTGTGCCGGGGACGTAAGCAACTGGGTCCTACCGCTCGGCGTTGACCAGTTACCCAGAGAGTCACGCTCCTTTGATGCCGTTTTTTCAATGGGTGTCCTGTATCACCGAAAAAACCCGATTGACCATCTGCGCCACCTGCGCCGCCTGCTTCGGCCGAGGGGAGAACTGGTGTTGGAAACGCTGGTTTTGAATGATCCGGGGGTTGAGCAGTTAAATCCTGATGGCCGGTATGCACGCATGCGCAATGTCTGGTCCGTTCCATCGTTGCCGTTGCTGGAGCAATGGCTCGAAGAGGCTGGGTTGCCCGGCGCACAGCTGCTCGATGTCTCGACGACGACCACGGCGGAGCAGCGAAGTACGGCCTGGATGCATTTCGAGTCCCTCGAACAGTGCCTGGACCCCAGGCATCCAGAGCGCACCATCGAGGGCTATCCTTCGCCAACTCGCGCCGCCCTGATGGTCAAGCTGAATTGATCCGCGCCTTCACACGATCAACACGCTCACCCTTTTAGAATCGCGACTAGAACGCGCTACACACAAACACACAGGCGCATTAAACTTACGAGCCAAATTTTGGTCAATCCGTTATGACGCTGGAAAAGAGTCTCGCACGCAACCGAGTGCGCCACGCAAGGTGTGCGCAGTGATTCGCCTGGAACACATCAGGCGAACCTATCGCGTGGGCGGGCAGACCATTCACGCGCTCGATGATGTCGGGTTGGAAATTGGCGACGGGGAATTCATCGCGATCATGGGGCGTTCGGGCTCGGGAAAATCGACCCTGCTGAACATGTTGGGCTGCATGGACAGACCGGACAGTGGCACCTATTTGTTGGATGACCATGAAGTCAGTGCCATGGATGACGATGCGCTGTCTGCCGTGCGCAACAGGTACATGGGTTTTGTCTTCCAGAGTTTTCATCTCCTGCCCCGCCTTACGGTCCTGGAAAATGTGCTGTTACCGCGACGCTACCACGAGGAGGGACAAACGCCGGACGACATTGATCGCGCGCGGGCCCTGCTGGAGCGCGTAGACTTGACCGACCGACTGGACCACCGTCCAAATGAACTGTCCGGTGGGCAGCGTCAAAGGGTTGCCATAGCGATGGCCCTGATAAACCAGCCCAGGGTGATCCTGGCTGACGAGCCCACGGGAAACCTGGATTCCAGCACATCAGACGCCATCATGGACCTCCTCACTGAGCTGAATTCCGATGGACAAACCATTGTTATGGTCACCCACGAACCAGACATTGCCGAGGTCGCGGGCCGGCAGATTACTATGATGGACGGAAAAATCATGCAGGAGCTCTCAGGTGAACACTCTGTTGTGTAAAGTGGCGCGGGCATCACTTTCATGGCTGCTGCTCGGCAGCCCGGCAATGGTTGTGGCATCACCGGTGCTTCTGACCGGTGAAGTCTTTTCTCGCCAAGCGCAGGAAATCATCGTCCCGCTTACCTCAAACGGGCAAGCTCGAATCAGCCGCATGATTCCGGAGGGTCGCTACGTGCAGGTTGGCGAAACCGTCGTCGAATTCGATGGCACGGAGGCGGCTCGGGCGATGGAGCAGCAACGCGAAACCGTGCGCACTGAACAGGCGCGCACTCAGCGCGACCTGGCTCGCCTGGAAAAAGAGGTCATCCAGGCAGACTTTCAGCTACAACAGTCGCAAGTCAGTCTCCAGTTGGCACAGATGCGCGCTGAGGTACCAGAAAGCCTGCTCGGAGCCATCGAGTACGCCGAAAACCAGTTGGCTTACGAGGAGGCCGAGCGCGCGGTCGACAACGCACGCACGCAATTATCGGAGAAAAGAAGCACGCTCGCGGATCGCGCAAAACAGGCAGAACTGGATGGGTTGAAAAATGCGCTGCAGCTAAACTGGTGGGGACAGTTATTGAACAACTTCAAGGTCATCGCCCAACGCCCCGGTTACGTGATTTACGGCAACCATCCCTGGACGCGGGCCAAGTATGAAGAAGGGGATACGGTGAGAACCAGCTTTAAACTGGCACAGGTTGCGGATACTCGAGACTTGGCGGTCAAGGTATGGATCAACAGCGTGGATCGGCCGGCAATTGAGAATGGCGCGAGGGTGCGAATCGTGCTCGATGCCATTCCCGACCTCCAGGTCGAGGGGCGCATTACGCAGGTTTTGGACAGCGGCAGCAAGCGGAACGAGTGGGGTGAGGCGGTGTACTTCGAGGGTATTGTTGAATTTACCGGCGGACAACCAGAAGGCGTGCTGCCCGGAATGAGCGTGTTGGTGGACGTGCAGTCATGAAGGGTCAAGTTACCGCCTGCGTCATGGCCAGCATGCTGGGAGCTTGCCAGGGTGTCGAGCGGGATCAACTGAACATCGATGAGGTCTTGATCGACGGGGTCCGGGTGACCGGTGAGCTGCAATCAGCCAACTCCCGCTACTTCGGGCCACCCGACATCCCGGACATGTGGAACTACACCATTTCGTTCATGGCGCCAGATGGCGCAGAAGTGGGTCCGGGCACGCCATTGTTGCGCTTTGACAGCCAGGAGTTGATGATCAAGCTTCGCGACAAGCGCAACAGCCTTAATGAGAAACACAAAGAGCTCGAAAAGCAGCTGATTCTCGGCCGGGAGCAGCTTGCGGAGCTCAGCTTGATGGTCGAAGAAGCCCGCGCCGCGCTCGACAAGGCGGAACTCAAAGCAGACATTCCGGCGGACCTGCTGGCCCAACGCGATTACCGTGAAAATCAGCTGATTTATGAGCTCGCCGGGATCACGCTCAGCTTGCGTGCGGAAGAGCTTGAACGAGAAGAGCAGATCCAGAATACGGAGGCAGAAATTCTCAACCGGGAGATCGGTGTTCTGCAGGCCGAAGTGAACCAACTGCAGGGCTCCATTTCATCCATGACCATCAAGGCGCCTGCGGAGGGAGTTGTTATTCATGCCACGGACAGGAGGAATAATAAACACACGGTTGGCGACAATGTATGGATGGGACGGCGGGTGATCGAGTTTCCGGACTTGAGCGAATTGCAGCTCTACCTCGAAATACCGGAGCGCGAATCAGCGCGCATTCGCGTGGGCCAGAGCGTTCACTTCACGCTTGATGCTATTCCCGACCGCAGTTTCAGCGGCAACATCACGGAACTGGCGTCCGTGGTGCACACCCGCTCGAGAAATCAGCCGGCCAAGGTTTTCGATGCCATCGTCAGTTTGGACCAGCCCGAATTGGGATTGATGCGGCCCGGGATGAGCGTGAACGCCACCATTGTGACCAATGTTGTCGCAGGGTCAGGTCCATGAGGTGGGTCGTGTGCTGCCTGGCGATGGCTTCCATGCTGGGTTGCGGTTCAAATCCTGCAGAACAGGTGGAAACGATCTCGGTCGAACGCGACGAATTTGCAATCTCACTGGTCACTCGCGGTGAGCTTCGGGCGTCGGAGTCCACACCTATCCGCCCACCACCTGGAAGCAGAAGCCCGCGCACGATCAAGTGGCTGGCGCCGAACTACACCTGGGTGCAGCGCGGAGAAATTATTGCTCGATTCGACACATCAGATGCAGAGCGACAGGCCCAGCAAGCCGGCCTGGAGATCGACAAGGTGGATTTGCAGGTGCTCGCGAAAGAGCGAGAGCTTGACCGCCTTCTCGCAGAACTCGGGAATGAACTGGACCTGGTTGAAATCGAGAAGATCATGGCGGACACCTTCACCATCGACAATGAGCTGGCCTACTCTCGGTTCGAAATCATTGATGCCATGCGCGACAAGGCGTTGCTGGATTACAAGGGACAACATTTCGAGGGGAAAAAAAGCAATTACAACGACCTGCAGGACGCCGAGGTGGCCGTTCTGGAAGCGCAGAGAAAAACCCAGGAGTCCCAATTTAACGAGCACTCTTCCTTGTTGGAACAAAACGATGTCGAGGCGCCTCATGACGGGTTTTTCGTGCTGGAGAAAACCTGGTGGGGCCAGCAGGTGGATGTCGGAAGCACCGTGTTTCCGGGTAACAAAATTGCCAGCATCCCCAACCTGGACAAGATGGAAGCTGTTCTCTACGTGCTTGAGACCGAGGCGGTGGGTTTGAAGGTGGAGCAAACCGCGGACGTCACTGTGGATGCCTTTTCACAACGCGTACTTGAGGGCACGGTGGCGAGCATCAGCGCCACAGCCGCGCCCATTGAGCGGGAAAGCCCTGTCAAATATTTCACCGTCGTCGTGACGCTTGAAACTGCGGATCCAGAGTGGATGACACCGGAAGCGGCCGTGACTGCAGTCATCCACATCAGCAAGGTGCCACAGACCATCGCCATTCCAAACCAGGCCATCTTTCAGGATGAGCAGGGCGATTGGGTTTTGTTGAGCGACGGGCGCAACCTGGTGCGCCAAGACGTGCAGCTGGGTATACGGGGCGCCAATCGCTCGGAGGTCAAGCAGGGCCTGAAAGAGGGCGACGAGGTGGCGCTTTTTCAGCCCGGAGACGCAGAATCGTGAAGAAACCTGCGGTTTTTACAGTAGAAGCGTTGAAATACGCCGTTGCACAGTTGCGTCAGCACAAGCTGCGTACCGCGTTGACCCTTCTGGGCATGGTGTTCGGGGTCGGCGCCGTGATCGCCATGCTGAGCATCGGCGAGGGCGCCAAGCAGGAGGCGATGCGACTCATCGAGTCCATGGGGCTTAGAAACCTGTTGGTTCAAAACAGGGAATTTGACATGGAAACGCTCAACGAAATCCGTGAGCACAGTGTCGGACTTTCGCGTAGTGATGTCCGGGCCATCCGCGAAAGTTTGCCCAGTATCGAGGCTGTCAGCGAAGAGAAAAGGATTAAGACGTGGGATCTGTTCAGCCTGCAGGCATCGAGTGATGCCCAGGTTCTGGCGGTTACTCCCTCTTACTTCGATCTGGCCAGCCTTCGCCTGGCGGCGGGAAGGGCCATCGACGCGGATGATATCGCAAGATTTTCACAAGTCGCTGTTCTTGGCGCGCAGGCCGCACGAGAACTGTTTCCTGAGACTGATCCTATCGGACAGTACATCAAGGTCAACCACCTTTGGCTCCAGGTGGTCGGGGTGTTGGCAGATCGGGACCTGAGCCGGGAAGAATTCCAGGGTGTTCGGCTGGGCGGTGACCGCAACCGGGTATTCATTCCGCTGGAAACTGCCTACAAGCGCTTGCGGTTTGAATCATTAGAAAGCGAGCTGGATGCCATTCGCTTGCGCCTGACCGATCGGGCGGCGCCACAAACCTCAGCTCAGACGGTGAATTATCTGTTGTCCCGGCGTCATGGCGATCAGAATGACTATGAGCTGATTGTTCCAGCGGCGCTGCTTAAGCAGCAACAGCAGACTCAACAGATATTCACCATCGTGATGTCGGCTATTGCGGGGATTTCTTTGCTGGTCGGTGGAATAGGCATCATGAACATCATGCTGGCCACGGTACTGGAGAGAACCCGGGAGATTGGCTTACTGCGCGCCATTGGCGCTCGCCAGAGTGACATTCAGCAGCAGTTCCTGATGGAATCAGCGACCGTTGCCGGAATTGGCGCCTTCATAGGAATCTTTTTCGGACTGTTGCTGGCATTTGTCATCCAGCAGTTTGCCGGCTGGCCGTCTGCTTTTTCAGTCTTCGCAATCGTTCTGTCTGTCAGTATCTGCTTGCTGACGGGGGTTGTGTTTGGTTGGTATCCCGCGCGACAAGCGGCGGAACTGGATCCTATTCGCGCACTGCACGCAGAGTGAAGTGTGCCCGCCTGGCGCTCAGTCACTGAGCCAATCGCATCGACTGCCTGATGTCAGGTGCGTCAGGTTTCGTCGGGATCGAGCCATTTCTTGACCTGTGGTGCCTGGTAATTGTCGAACCGTGAGAGCAGCGTCTCAGCCTCATCTTCCATGATCAGCATCTCGCGGTAGATTGGCTTAACGAACTGTTCGGAGATCGTGTGATCCAGGAAGTCGAACAGTCCGTCGTAATACCCGCCGACATTCAGGAGCCCACAGGGCTTGCGGTGGAAACCCAATTGGGCCCAGGTCAAGGCTTCGAAGATTTCTTCCAAGGTGCCCCAGCCTCCCGGAAGCGCCACAAAGCCATCCGACAGCTCTGCCATCATCGCTTTACGTTCATGCATGGATTTCACAACATGCTGTTCAGTCAGGCTCGCATGCGCGACCTCCTTAACGGCCAAGGCCCGGGGAATAATGCCAATTGCCCTCCCCCCTGCTGCCAGGACAGCATCTGCAATCGCACCCATGACACCGACGCTTGCTCCACCATAGACAAGCCCAATATCCCGCGCCGCCAGCCTGCGCCCCAGCTCAGCCGCCGCCTGGGTGTAAATCACTCGCCTTCCCGTGCTGGAGCCGCAATAAACGCAGATGTTTTTCATGAGTATTGTCTCGACAGGTTCTCTTTGAGTGTTCTACCTCGACCGCTCAGAGCCAGGGAGATTTTTTCCACGATTCGCTTTCCACGACAACCCAGCTTCGGTATTGCACTCTGGCCATGTACAGGGCAACCATGTAAATGAAGTTTGGCATGATCAGGATCGAATAGTCTGTTCCAATTGCTGATAACTGTCCCTCGGTCTGATCCCAGCCGCCGGACTGCAGCCACCAGGCAACCGCAGCGGTCAGCAGCATGATCGTGTAAGGCAGCATCAGCCATCGGCTGGGCACCAGGGTCAATGCCAATGGCCGGTGATCGCGAATAAAAGCCAAGGGGATGACAACAAAAAGGAACAGGCCAGCCAAACAAATGGCCGCCACGTTCACCAGGCCCGGGTTCGCATCCATGAACTGGTAAACCGCTCCGCGGCTACCCGAAGTGAGCATCCATATGCCAGAGGCCCTGGAGCCAAGCGTTTGACCATCCATCCAGAACAGGCAGCCCATGATTAAAGCAGTCATCACGGCGATGCAGGTGAACCATACCGACGCCTGGGGCGTGATGGTCAATGTGCTTTTACCCAGAACCAGGCTCCATATGACACCAAGAAAAACAAGAAAGTGGGCAATGCCTATCTTCCTGCCGTCCGCAAAGGGAATTTCGATGAATCCCGGCGCGACCAGGGACTGGATAGTCAAAGGGGTGGCGAAGTAGACGAACAACAGTACCAGGCTCGAGAGCAGAGGGAAGACGAGGTGCGCCTCCCATCGGCGATGCATCAGCCACTTACCGAGGCTGGAGCGAAGTGCCTTTATCTCGCTGCGCTTTCTGCTCACCCGTGAAACCTTTTAAGTGATATTGAAGAAAAAACCTCTTCCCAGGGAAAGTGGGGGCCGGGGTCCATCTTGCGTCTGACCCGGCAGTGTGGCTTGTCCGATGACTGGACCATTTCCTCATCGAGTTCCTCGTGCCCCGTGATCCACCGCAAGGCGGGCAACACGCGTTCCAGTTGATCAAGCAATTGTTTCAGGGCCTGAACCTGTTGCGCAGGGTAAGCCTCGGGCATATGTTGGCAATCGGAACGGTACCAGTGCGGCCAGCGACCCCGATTCACCAACTCGATACCCAGGCTGCGCTCGTTGTAGCCACGCACGTGATGAGCTGCGCAATCGATGGGCACCCAGCACTCTGTGTGACCGTCCCGGTCAATGTAGAAATGACCGGAATTTCCGGTTTGGCTTCCCGCGTGCTGTACGCGTTCGCCATATTCACGGGCCGTCGCAAGATCGGGCAACTCGGTACAGTGAACGACGACGAGGTCGATGGTGTCGATGTCCCTGTGCTGAAGGCGTTCGGCATAGGACAGCAGTGCGAACGAAACCTGCGGAAACGGAGCCTTGCGTGGGTTGCGAAAATTGTCAGGTGCAGGCTCGGACACGTCACCACTCATCATCGTGTTTTCGCCACAGTGTACCGAAGCTGTCTCAGTGAATAAACGCTTTGTTCCCCGTGTGTCGACGCCGTTTGGGCGTCGATGAGCCGGAAAAGTTAACCCTGGGCCAGTAATGTGCGCAGGTCGATCAGGGCCGCGTTGGCGCGGGCAATATAGTTGGCCATGATCAGGGAATGATTTGCGAGGGCGCCAAATTTTCGGCCATTCAAAACCATTGGCGCGCGCAGGGGCTCCTGGGTAGACTCAAGCTCACGAATGATTTGCCTGAAACTGACCTGCGCGTTTTTCTTTGCGAGGACGTCTTGGAAGTCCGCTTCCATCGCCTTCAAAAAATGGATCAGGGCCCACGTGGTGCCGCGTGCTTCATAAAAGACATCATCGATTTCCATCCAGGATGTCTTGACATGGACCTCCTGCGGCGCACGAGTGGATTGCCGCGCGTCAGGGTCCCCGGACAGGTCCGTGTTCAAACGTTGCTGCCCGGCACTGGCGGAGAGCCGCTGAGAGAGTGAGCCCAACCGCTTCTCCACGATGGACAGCCAGTCCCTCAGGTTGTCGGCGCGAGCATAAAACTGGGCATCCGGCGCTGATGGATCCGAAAGGCGGAGCAGGTACCGCTCCACGGCGGCGGTGGCTTTTTCATACCGCCCCTCGGTGCTCGGGGGAATCCAGCGGGCGTTGTCGTAGTGAAACATCGGATCCGCCTCGGAAAGGTCCGGGTCCTCGGTGGATTGCGTCTGGGAGCGGCTAAGGTCATTGCGCATGGCGCGGGACAGGTCTCGGACCTGGGTCAACACACCGAACTCCCAGTTGGGAACATTATCCAGCAGGACCCACGGGGGCATGATGTCATTGGACATGTAACCCCCGCGTTTGTTGAGCAAGGTCTCTACCGTCCTGATGAGCGTGGCGGTGGTGACGTAGCCCGTGACCGGCGCGTGCTCCGTCAGTTTTGCTCTCATCTCACTGTGTTCAAGTGGATCGAATCGAGGTGGCTCATGATTGAGCCAGTACATTGATGCAAGCAACACCGCCACGATCAGCGAGGGCAAGAGGATGGCCAGTCTCTTTTTCATGCGCTCAACCATACCAGCCCCGCCGAAAAAGTCATGGGCCTTTAGTTGGTCTGGAACAATTCTTTTCGCATTGCTCGGTCAGCCCGCGACAGTGATCGCCCTGAGCGACGTGCGAAGCAGGGCGCTGATGGCCTCAGATGACTGTCCTGACGCCGTGATAATCGCAGCGCTGTCCGGCCCCAAGCTCACCAGTTGTGCCTGTCGATCGGAAAACGCGAAAACCTGTTCCTTGTCGACCGGGCTGTTGGGCATGAAAATCACCTGTGCCATACCGGAGTCCACAGCAACAAGCATGTGAGCGCCCACTCCATTGGGGGTCGGACATTTTTTGACGAAGCTGATGTGTTTCAGCAATTCAACGGATGCCTGGATGCCAAGCTCCCCAAAAACCTGCCTCGCGGCAGCGGAGTTGCCAGGCTCCCCCGTAATGGAGATTCCGTCATGAGCGTAATGTTCGCTGACGTAGTCCATCAGGGGCAGGGACGGCGGTTGGCGTGCATTGAAAATGGCCATTGCGCCGATAAACAGCATGACGCCTGCGGCAAGCGCCAGGGCCCTATGACGGCTTGACCTTTCTTGAGTGCTTGCCTGTAGCAGTTGGTCGGCAAGCTCGGGGGACACTTCAAACAGGAGCGTGTTTCGCAAGCGATGTTCAAGTCGATCTGACGCGGCCTTTGCGGCTTTAAATTCCGGGCCTGAGCGCTGCGCCTCTTGCATTTCCGGATCAGCCGCGTGGGGATCGGCGCCCAGTCTTCTCACGTACTCAGAATATTCCATGGATGTTCCCGGTCACGCCATCTTCGCGCAACTGCGTTTTAAGCTTTTCTCTGGCGCGGTGAAGTTGTGTCATCACCGCATTCCTGTTGATTGCGAGAGTGTTGGCGATTTCCTCGCAACTGTAGCCCATCACGACCTGCAGCAGCAGCGGCTCCCGATATTTTTTTGGCAAAGCAGCGATGCCCTCGCGCAACCGGTGTCTCTCAGCTTTTTCTTCCGGGCCAAGGCCGTCTTCATCGGACAGTATCACCGAATCAACTGACACAAGCGGGGGCACTTTTCTCTCAAATGTTCGGGCATACTCTCGCCTTAATATGGTGATGAGCCAGCTTTTTATCGCCCCCACGTCTTGTAACCGGTCCAGCGCTTTCCAGGCGCGCAGAAAAGTTTCCTGGACCAGGTCACGCGCCAGGGCCTCATGGCCACACAGCCAGTAGGCGTAGCGGAACAAGTCCGGGCCCCAATCTCGAACCAACTGTTCAAACTTGCTCTGACGGTCGTGGTCTTTCATAAAGACCCGGAAATGGGCAGAAACCTTGCAGAATTCGAGTGCACGGAGATATCTGCGCGCCTCTGCTCGAGGGAATGCAGCACCTGATGGAAGGGTTGCCCTGTTGATCCGGTGGTTTGATAGCTTGAGTCGAACATGGTTTGGCCCAATAGTAGCGTTGGGGTTGGGGTACGGCCAGCCTGCCGTGACCTATGGCACTCAGAGTATGAACGCTCAGGATGCACACTGCGTCTTGCCACCCCGGGGTGGAGGCCGTAACCTTGTGGCTTCGCCGAGCCGGTTAATTTGTCGAAGAGATTTTCGGAACCCGAGACATGAGCATGAATTTCGAACAAGCGCGATTCAACATGGTGGAACAACAGGTTCGACCGTGGGAGGTGCTCGACAGCACCGTATTGCAATTGATGGAGCGTCTCCATCGGGAAGATTACGTTCCGGTTCGGTATCGCAAACTGGCTTTCGCGGACCTGTGTATTCCGCTCGACCACGGCCAGTCGATGATGAAACCCATCGTTGAGGGAAGACTGTTGCAGGCGCTTGAGATCAAGGACGACGAGAGCGTGCTGGAGGTGGGTACCGGCAGTGCCTGGCTGACGGCCTGTCTCGCGCACCTTGCTCATCGCGTGGTCAGTGTCGATATTTTCGAGGACCTGGCCGACTCAGCACGGCGCAAGCTTGACCACAACGAAATTCACAACGTTGAAGTTGAGTGCGGTGATGTCATGGGGGATTGGCAGCCGGAGCAGGCGCATGACGTCCTGGTGGTGACCGGATCGGTTAAGGACATTCCTGAGCATATCCGGGGATGGGTCAATCCCGGGGGGCGATTGTTCGTGGTCACGGGTGATGCGCCGGTGATGACCGCCAAACTGTGCGAGCGTCTCAACGCCACGGAATGGCGCGAGGAAATACTCTTCGAAACGGTTCTGCCGCGGTTGGTCAATGCCGAACCTGCAGCCCACTTTGAATTCTAGGCGCACATTAGCGCAGTCGGAGTAATTTATGGTATCCCGAGCTACATCATCTGTTATCGCCCTCAGTTTTCTTCTGGCAGCAGGCACCGCCTCGGCCGTTGATCTCGTGGGGATCTATGAGTTGGCAGCCACCAATGATCCGCAACTGCGAGCGGCCTCCTACAGGCGGGACGCAACGGGCGAAAACGTGACCCAGGCTCGAAGCGCTCTCCTCCCTTACCTGGCGGGTTCCGCCGGAATCACACGTGGGGATTCCGAGACCGCAATCGCTGGCATCGGGACGGTGTCGAACAACGACATCGAGACCCAATCCTGGGGACTGGATTTGCGCCAAACACTTTATGATCACGCCAATTACAAGCAACTGGAGGTGGCGCGAGGCCAAGTTGGCCAGGCCGAAGCACAATATGCCGCGGCTTATCAGAACTTTCTGGTGCGCGTGGCGGGCAACTATTTTGAAGTCCTCACCGCGGTGGACGGCGTCCGTTTCGCGGAGGCTGAGGAATTGGCGCTCCAACGCCAGTTTGAACAGGCTGAACAACGTTTCGAGGTGGGCCTGACCGCGGTGACCGATGTGCATGAGGCGCGGGCCAGCTATGACAACGCCCGGGCCCGGGCCATCGTGTCGCGTAACCGCCTCGAGGACGCCAAGGAAGGTCTGCGGGAGTTGACGGGGCAGTATTTTGACGAAGTAGATCCGCTGCAGGAGGTTTTACCCCTTTTAGAGCCGGATCCAGCCAGTGCGGATGAGTGGGTCGACTTGGCCATGAGCAACAACCCCAGCGTCATTGCCGCGCAGCGAGCGGTAGAGATTGCGGACTCCAACGCCAAGCTGCAACGGTCAGGACACTACCCTACCGTTGACCTTACCGCTTCGGTGGGTGAATTCACCAACGAAAACTATCTGTTGCTCGATGACTTGCAGAATCCAATCGGCAACGCCGACCTGACACAGGACTCAACCAACTACAGCCTGCGCCTGAATGTGCCGATCTACCAAGGGGGCTTCGTTTCCTCGCGTACACGACAGGCGCGTCACCTCCTCAACGCAACACAGCAGGACCTCGACGTGCAGCAACGCGCGACTTTGAGGGCGACGGAAAACGCCTATCGCGCTGTCATGGCCGGCATCAAGCAGGTCGAAGCGTTCGGGCAAGCGTTGATATCGGCGAAAAGTGCGCTGGATGCAACGCAGGCGGGTTTCGAGGTGGGTACACGAACTATCGTTGATGTGCTGATCGCGGAGCAGCGCTATTTCCAGGCGCAACGTGACAATTCAAACGCACGCCATACCTACATCGTCGATCATTTACGCTTGAAAGCTGCCGCCGGTTTGTTATCAGATGCCGACCTTCGGGCAGTGAATCAGATTCTCGAGTAAAGCGCCTCCAAGTGGCGCTTAGGCGGCGCACTGATCGGGACCGCCCGCTCCTGCCCCGGGTTCAGATCCGGGCCATCACAGCGCGAATCTTCTGGACGGTGTGTTTCAGCGCGCCCCGTCCATTTTCCGCGAGACTTTGCGCCGCCTCGCCCGCGGCAAGACGTTGCGCATCCTGCAAAAACCACTGCGCAACGGTATCCGCAAGATCCGGGGCGGATTCGACCTGCTGTCCGCCACCGCAATCCAGCAATTGCTGCGTAAGCTCTGCAATGTGAGTCGTGTTTGGGCCAAACACCACGGGCTTGCCCAGGGCCATGGGTTCCAGAGGGTTATGTCCGCCAACGGCGGCCAGTGTGCCGCCGACAAAGGCCACGTCACAGCAGGCCAGGTAGCGCAATAATTCGCCCATGGTATCGACCACGAGCACTTGCGTACTGTCGTCACAGCGGTCACCGCGACTGCGTACCGCATGACGAAAACCTGTAGTTTCCACTTGCGTGATGGCTGCCTTGAACCGATCCGGGTGTCGTGGGGCCATGATCAGAAGCGCATCGGGGCACTGTCGCAATATGGACTCAAACGAAGAGAGCAAAATGGCCTCATCTTCAGCATGGGTGCTGCCCGCGGTCAGCACCGGTCGTGTGCTGCCCCAACTTGCCCTCAAGGCGCGAGCTTCCTCTGTTAATGTTGGTGAGATGTCGTGATCAAACTTAATGTTTCCGGCCACTTCGACGGCCTGATGCCTGGCGCCGCAGGCGATCAGGCGATCAGCGTCTGCTGATGTCTGCGCACCGAACCAGGTCACTGATGCAAGCGTATCCCTGGCCAGCCGGGGAAAGCGCTTGAACGCCCGCATCGAGCGCTCTGACAGCCGCGCATTGGATACGATCAGGGGTATGCCCATTTCACTTGCGTAGCGATACAGGTTGGGCCAAACCTCTGTTTCCATGATGACGATCAGGCGAGGTTTGCACCACGCCAGAAATTTTTGAACGGCACCGGGGGCGTCCAGCGGTGCATAGACATGTGTCACGCGGTTACCAAAAACACTTTTTACGCGATCGGAGCCGGTGGGTGTAAATGTTGTGATCGTCAGATGATATTCGGGAAAATCACGCAGAATTGCCAGGCACAGCGGGATGGCAGCGTTGACCTCTCCGAGGGAGGCGGTGTGAATGACCAAACCGCCACCGGGAATGGAGCCGGGATAGCGGCCGAGGCGCTCCGACCAGCGCTTGAGGTATCCCGACTCCCTCAGCCCGCGCCAAGTGAAATACATCAGGAACAGCGGGAGTGCCAAGTACATCAGCAGGGAATACAGTCGGCGCATGTCTCTGGGTCCGGAACACGCTTTGAGCGCTAGACGCCCGCAGTATAGCACCGTGAACCTGTTCAACAGCTTGGACAATCTCCCATTTATCCGGACAATGAGCCCATGAATGGCGCCGCCGCGAAAAGACCCTCCTTTGCACCTCGGAACTGGCCGGGCTGGTTTTCAGTGGCGGCCATATGGTTACTGGGGCGTTTGCCGCACCGACCGACCGCGGCGACCGCGGAGGCAATTGGCGTGCTTTTATACCGGTTTGCAAACCGCAGGCGTCTTGTCGCCGAGCGCAACATTGAGCGCTGTTTTTCCTCACTGAGTGAGATCGAGCGTAAAGAGATCATAAAAGCGAATTTCAGGTTCGTGGGCCGCATGCTGGTCGAAATGGCCTGGAGTTGGTCGACTCGTGACCGCCTGATCGATGCCCTCGGCGAGGTGCATGGGCTGGAGCATTTGCGATCGGCAGAGGAAAAACACAGAGGTGTCCTGGTGGTGACCTTGCACGCCACGTGCTTGGAGATGGGTGCGCGGATCGCGGCTCTTCAGGTTCGGGCGAGCGGCATTTATCGACCGCTAAAGAATGAAGTGATGGAGTGGTATCAGAATCGGTGCCGTGCAAGATTCTGCAAATCAATGCTGAGCAAACGCAATCTTCGCGCAGGCCTTCGCGCCCTCAAAGCCGGTGAGGTGTTGTGGTATGCCCCCGATCAGGATTTTGGAAAAAAACAAAGCGTGTTCGTGGATTTTTTTGGCATTCCTGCAGCCACGTTGCTTGCCACTCACAGGCTGCCGAGTCTCACTGGTTGCGAAGTGGTCATGATGTTTCCCCATTTCGATCGGACCACAGGGAAATATCACGTCGAATTTTCCCCGGCGCCGGAAAATTTTCCCGGGCAAGACCCCGTGGTTGGCCTGGGTATGATCAACGCACTCATCGAAGACTGGGTCAGGGCCCATCCGGAGCAGTACTGGTGGGTTCACCGGCGATTCAAAACGCGCCCCGACGGCCAACCCCCATTCTATGATTGACCGAACTTACTCGGTGCGGGGTTGCGATGCCAGCCACAGACCGATGAGCACCCAGATCAAAGACGATAAATAGGTCCCGTAGACCGCGAAATGCGAATTGATGGGAAAGAAGATGAGCCCGACTGACACGGCATAGGGGAACGCTTCCTGTCTCTGCGTGGGCGTGAGCTTTCTCCAGGCTTCGAAAAACAGGTATGCCCCCATCAACAGTGCCAGCAGGCCGATCGTCCCGGTGTCCGCCATGACTTCCAGGACGACGTTGTGCGCGTGCAGGGCGCCCCTGCGGCCTTCGGACCGGCGGATGTGTACATCGTCCGCCTCGGCGTAATCGAGATAGGCGACGGAGAATGCCCGAACCCCTACTCCATTGATGGGATGCTCCTCGTACATTGTCATTGCAGTCCTGAAAATTGGCAGCCTCATGGTAGAGGCGAAATCAATGGATGCCTCTTCACCGTCGAGAACCGCCAAGGTCTGCTGGATCCGGTCCTGGAGCAATGGGGAGGCGTAAGAGCCACCAAGTAGCACCAAGCTGGCCAGACGCGGCACGGTCATCGATGCCAGTCGAAGATCCCTGTTTTCTCTGTTCAGGAACAACAACACTGCGTATGTCATCAGGACCACGGCCATCACCAACCAACCTGAGCGCATTCCCGCAATCATGACCGCCCCAAGCACAAGGGCGAATGAAACCACCCATGCCCACGGAGACCATCGCCGTCTCGCATATTCCAGCAGTATGGGAGACAGGATGGCCAGGGTTGGCCCATAAAACTGGTACTGGCGCAAAAACAGGGCATTAAGGCGGTCTGGGTGCATGCTGATACCCAGCAGGTCAGTGCCGAAGAACAATTGTACGAAACCATCAACCGCCCAAAAGACCAAAACAAGCGATGTCCATTTCAGTACCCTCCAGCGCGCTGTGGGCGGGCTCAGCAGCACGCCGATACTGATGGCCGCGGCAAGGTACCTCAGAGCCGCCAGGCTTTTCATTGAGCTCTTTTCCGGCGTAAAGGAATCGAACGACGACAGCACCATCGGCAACCAGAAGCACAGGAACAGCGGAATCACGATCAGCGCGATTTCACGCGCTCGCCGGCGTTGATCGGGAGAACGGAGCACAAAGGGCAGGGCCAGCGCAAAAATGCTGAGAGGAATCTCCGGTGCGCGCCCGAAGGGCAGCAGTGCAAAGAAGGATACGACCAGCCAGCTGGGCCATTCAGTTTGAATTCGTTTCAGGATGAGCGGCATGCCATGTCCTCCAGTCCGCTACGATACAGGTCCAGGGTGCGCGACAGCGATTCCTCCAGCTCAAAAGCTTCGCTGGGTGCCACCGTTGGCGGCTCGTGCAGAAACTGCCTTGTCTTTTCCCTCAGCGCCAGAGGATGGTCGCCGGGTACGGCGCCGGCGGGAAACAGACTTGCCAGCGTTTCGTGGACACCGCCCTGGTCCCATGCAATCACGGGGACCCCTAGCTTGAGGGCCTCCGCAACGGTTCGGCCAAAGGCCTCGGGTGGATCGCTGCATAAATTGAATACGATGCTCGAAGCCGCCATCCAGTCACGCATGTCCAACTGCAAGCCCGTAAAGCTGATTCGATCGAGGATGCCGCCACGCTCAGCAAGCCCTTCGAGCTCTGCCTGGTAGCGTGAGCCTGGTCTGCCCGGCCCGACGATCACGCCGTGGACATCCTCAAACTCGGGCCTCAGGCGGGTCATGAGCTCTATGAAGCTTGAATGGCCCTTGTAGCGCGACAGGCGCGCGGGCAACAAGAGCAGTCGTTTACCTTCCAGCTCCGGAAAAGCCTGGTAGCAGCGGTCGTACCAGGCCGTAGAGGGTTTGTGGCCGTAAGGAAACCGCTTGGTGTTCACTCCCCCGCAGATGACATGGAGGCACTTTGGATCGACAAATTGATAATTCTCGAGAATGTAGCCCTCGATGAAGCGGGACACGGCAATGACTCGGTGACCACGCGCCATGATGGCGCTGTATGGGCTGACGGTGTACTGCCCGTGAACGCTGGTCACGAGCAAAGGGCGGTGTTTGGGCTCAAGCCGCCTGATCGCCAGAAAACACACCCAGGCCGGCAGCCTTGAATGGGCATGAACCACGTCTGGCCGTTTCTGTTCAAGCCATTGGGCAAACCGCCCCACCAGCTTCCAGGTTGAAAAGCGCTTTTTGCCTACGGGCCAGTCCAGCCAGTTAATGCGGTCGTCCTTGAGTGAGGCGGCCAGCGGCCCGCCGCTGGAGAGCAGCGTTACGCGATGGCCCTCGCGAACCAGGTGTTGGGTGAGTTCAGCGGCGACCAGTTCGGAGCCGCCTACGGTCAAGGACGCCAGGGCCTGAACTACATGCATGTGAAAATGATCCCTGCCCTGTCCGCTTCGAGTAACTCCGGGTCCGGAAAACTACTCGACCAGGCGGTAATGCGTGCTGCAATAAGGGCAGGTTGCCTCGCCGGATTCCTCGATGGGCAGGTACACGCGCGGGTGCGCATTCCAGAGCTTTTGCTCCGGTGTTGGACAGGACAAGGGAAGGTCAGCGCGGCGCACGTCATAACTTTCGGCCGCACTGGCGGTTTCGAGCTTGGGGTCGTTGGCGTCTGTGGCGTGGGTCACTGGAGCGTCTCCAAGGTCTTGGCTGCACGGCATTTTAACCTGAATCATCCCCTTCGGGTGGGTGAACAGCATCATGCCTTGTGTCTGAACCGGTGCTGAACCACGCTTGCGCATGCGCGCCCAGTAATGCTCTGCATACGCGCTCACTCTGTGCCCTGTCATCGCCAACTAACTGGCTTTCTCGGCATATGACCGCCAGGTGTCGGGCCCGGCTCAGGCGTTCATGCGTGGCGATGAGTTCCGCTGACGCGGTTTCGCTGAGCCATCCGGCTTCGACGAGTCGCGCCAACTGCTGGGGCGTGCCGGTCACGACGATGACGTCGGGGGCATCTGCTGCGGTTTCAAGCACTCCGAGTTGGGCGAGGAATCCGATGTCGACCAAGCCACCCGGACCGTGCTTGAGTGGGTCGCTTCCCGAGAACTGGCGTCTCAGGCGCTGCCTCATGCTTGTCACCTCACCTCTCAGCGTTGAGACATCTCTGCGGGTGCACAAGACTTCTTTTCGGATGGCATCAAATTGGCGACCCACCTGCTCGTCCCCACACAGGAAGCGTGCCCTGGTCAGCGCCTGGAGCTCCCATGTCCAGGCTTTCTCCTTTTGATATTTTTCAAAAGCGAATGTGGAGGAAACCAGTAAACCGGCGCGCCCATTCGGCCTGAGGCGGGTATCGGTCTCATAGAGTTTTCCTGAGACGGTGGGGACCGTCATCAGGCTAATAAGCCGACGCGCCATCTTGGTGAAGGCTTTTTCATGATGATTTTCGTCGTTCTCATGCGCGGCGAGGTCATAAAGAAAAATGAGGTCGAGGTCAGAATTAAACGACAGTTCGCGCGCCCCCAGGCTCCCATAGCCGATAATGCCCAGGCCTGTCGGAGCGCCCCGGTTCTCTTGGATGGCGTCGAGCGATTCTGTTTCGAGTTGCGCAAGCCGCAGGCAGGCACCCAGAAGCACTTCGGCCAGGTCGGTCAAGGTGGCAGCGACCTCTCCCGGCGACAACTTCGTCTCCAGTTCAGCCACCGCAACCCGCAAACTTGTGGCCAGCTTCATATGGTTTAGTGCGGGCAGCAGGGTTTCCAGGTCGTCCTGCGCACGAAAAATGCGACTCACCGATTGTTCCATTTCCTCTCGCGTGGGAAGCAGTTGGCCCAGGGTCGGGTCAATCAGTTCGTCCAGAAGCGCCGGGTGGCGGGTGACTGTCTCAGCCACCCAGTCACTTTTTTCGAACAGGTCGAGCATCCGTTCGGTTGCCCTGGGGTTCTGAACGAGCAGGGCAAGGTAGGCGCTTCGCCGGCAAATCGCAAAAACCAGGTCAAGAACAGCTGTCAGCGAAGCCCCCGAGATGTTTCGCTCATCCAGATGCTTGAGCAGTTGGGGCATGAAACGGTCCAGGCGCTGTCGAGCACGCTGGCTCAGCGATTGTCTGCCAAGGCGTCTTGAAAACTGGGAGATGGGGCTGTCCTCATCGGTCTTTGGCTCCTGGCTCCCAGCCCAGAGCGCCTGCCATTGCCTGGACCACGCATCGTCACATGGAAGCGTATTTTCATCCTGGCGGCCGAGGTACTGGGCAAAAAGCACACCGATTGAATTGCGCACAGCGCTTACTTGCTGCGCGAGTGCCGTGGTGTCGTCACAGCGCATGGCGATGGCAACCCGCCGGAGGTCTTCGCCGTCGGGCAACTCGTGGGTTTGCTGGTCATGCAGCGCCTGGATCGCGTTTTCGAGTTGACGCAGGAAGACGTACGCGTCATGCAGGGTGTTGGCGACTTCCGGGTCTATCAGTTCGAGTCCGACAAGGGCGTCAATGGCATGCATCAATGACGGGGTTTGCAAGGCGGGTTCAGTGCCGCCACGCAGCAGTTGATGAGCCTGAACCATGAATTCAATCTCCCTGATCCCACCCGCTCCGCGCTTGATGTCCCGCTGCCTGTGATGCGAAGAGGCGTCCCTGCGGATGGTTTCGCGCATTTCCTGAAGCGCCTCGACCGCGCCGAAATCGATATAACGCCGATAGACGAAGGGCCGCAGTATGTTCAGCAGTGCCTTACCGTGCGCGGGATCTCCGGTCACGGGGCGAGCTTTCACGAGGGCGTAGCGTTCCCAATCCCTGCCCTCGCGCTGGTAGTACTGCTCCATGGCGCCAAAACTGCAGACCAGGGGGCCGGAACTCCCAAACGGCCTCAGGCGCGCGTCCACACGAAAACAGAACCCATCTTCCGTGACCTCCGAAAGGCTGCGAATGACTGCGCGCACCAATCGGGTGAAGAATGTCTCGTTGGCGATTGATTTTCGGCCGTCGCATTGGCCGGCTTCCGGGAAACAGAAAACAAGATCGATGTCAGAAGACAGGTTGAGCTCACGACCTCCAAGCTTGCCCATGGCCAGGACGATCAACTCATGCGCGGCGCCATCTGCGTTTCTGGGCGTGCCAAAACGCTCCTGCAGTCGCTTAAAGTGTTCCTCGACAGCGGCACGCAGACATAATTCTGCCAGGATGCTCAAGTCTCCCAGCGTCTCATCAAGACCTGCAAGACGATTCAGATCTCGCCAGATAATGCGCATCATTTCGTGGTTACGGAAACGGCGCAATCCCCGGTCCAGCTTGTCCGATTTGAGGTGCGTGGCGAGGTCTTCAGCGAGGGGGGGCGAGTCATCTAATAACCGTCCGCTGGACTGGAGTGTCTGCCACCAGGCTGGTTCGCGCTGAACCAGGCTGTCCAGAAAAGGGCTGCAGTCGCGAGCGATATCAGTGAGGTGTTCCGGCATTCCGCAAGTATACCGGCCCCCGTCCGGGCAAGGCTCCCGATTCATTTCAGTGGCAGTCGCCCCAGTCGCGAGGCATTGCCGATGACTTTAACGAAAATCGAGCTCATTGCAGCGGTGGCGATCATCGGGTGAAGCAAAAACCCAAAGGCCGAGTAGAGGACCCCGGCTGCAACCGGCACGCCGCGCAAGTTGCAGCCGAAGGCGAACATGAGATTCTTACGGACGTTGTTTACGATCAGGGCGCTCAACCCTAGAGCGAGAACCCTTTGTTTGAGTTGACCATTGACGAGAGTCAATTCGACATTTTCCATCGCGGCATTGGTGCCGGTGCCCATGTAGACGCCAATACCCGCTTAAGCGAGAGCCGGTGTCGTTAACCGTCTCCCTCCTGGGCAATGCGGCGACTGGATTCTTTCGCGGCCCGCACCCTTGTCAGTGAGTCCAGCGGAGAGCGGTGGGCTTCGAATTTAAATAAACCCAGCGCGCTGGCCACGTGGCTACGGTCGGCTCATGGCTTCCGAGTGCAGGACACATTGGGCAGATGCAAGCCGTCTTTTGGGTGTCGCTCGTACGATTCGCGTGTTGCGCCATCTCGGTAACAGGTTGGGTGCTCTTCTCACCAGGCTGCCTGCGAACTGATCTGGGTGTGTATCAGAGAATTATCCTCTTTGGGCTGTGCGCACCTCCAGTGGTGCGCACTATTACCTGGAAGCCGGCCCTAGAAGGCCCTGCTGATCGTGAATACCAGATTGGTATCCGACTCACCCCCGAGCAGCGTGCTGTCGCTGTGTATCAGGGCAATGGCGTAGTCAAGCAGGTAAGTTTCTTCAAGCTCAAGCGCCGCGCCGTAGCCCGCTTCGTAGTAGTTGCCATCGAAATCTCCCGCGAATGTACCGAATTTGCCATACCATCCTTCGTGAGTGACGGTTGCCGAATAGAATTGATAGTCCAGGGTGGGGCCAGAAAAATTGTCATATTCACCTATGGCGGCATCGAAGGAAAACCACCGCCAACCCAAACCCAGGTTCAGCTCCAGATAGTCATCATCGAAATCGCCCGTGTAGGTGTACCAAGTACCTCCGACGCTGAGAGAGAACTCCCCGACAGAGAAACCATAGCCTCCGTAAAAGTCGACTTCGAGACCATCGCCTACATCAGCGGCCCAGCTTCCAAGATAAAGCCCCCCCATTGAAAAATCCGCGCCCGCGAATGCCGATGAGGATTTTTGGCGAATGCCGCGAAAGACATATTCCGAGTTGTAGCCCAGGTTTGCCGACAACGCCTGCGCCCGGAGTTCGGGGCTGAAAACGAGGGCCAAGAGGCACAACCGTCCCCAGCTTGAGAAATTTCGTCTGAACATAACACTCTCCCTAATGTGTTGAATTGAATGCGGGTGCTGTTTGGCGAAGCCGCGCCTAGGGAAAAGCAATAATCAGACCAATAAAAAAAGTTTCATTAAAACAGTGGTTTACATAATTTTTGAGAAAAAGACCCATCGGAGTGCCCAACTAGGGAGCATGCCTGCCTTGTTCTAATGCACACGAAGCGCCAGGAAGTTCAGAGATACCAGCGGAGCTGCCAGTAGTTTGGAATTCTCTTAAGGGTGGTTTTATCTGTTTGTTTGCGGTCTTTGCGACCAAGGAAGTTGGAAATTGCCTCAGCGCTCAGTATAGACCCATCAATGGGAACAAATTGGCACAGCTGGCTTACCGCGGCGCGCTGCGCTTTAGGTGACCCATAAAGATCCTCGTAGTAGAGGGATAAATGAGGCTTGTGCTCCAGGTGAGCACGAAGCGTCTGATCGAGCTCCCGGATTTGATCACGCTCGCGAACAAATTCCTCGCGGTCGATTTTCTCAAACGTCGCTTTCCGCCAGCGCGCACGGTGTTCCATGCTTGCGCCCAGTTGAAAAATTTGGGCCTGCGCGGCAAGACGTCTTGAAATTACCGCGCGGGCAAGGTTGCGACGAGAAAGATAGATGAGTTTGACCTCGCGCTCCAGGCATTCATCGAGAATGTTGAGGTTGCCTTCAAGCGAAACAGTAGTCCAGACATGTTTAATGCCCGTGAAATGTGCCAGCATCTGGTCGAGGAATAGCCTGCATTCCCGTTTGTCTTCAGCGACGCGGTTCAACGGGTTCCAGGCGAAATCAGACTCTTTTGTGGCGGTGTTTTCGAGCCCAAGATAGCCGCGTTCCTCAAGCATTAGGCGAAATCCCGGGTTTTCTTCGACGTCACCCGACTTGATGTTAAAAGGCTCCTGGACAAGCGGAATGGTAGAACCAAGCGCTGAGGAAAGGCTGGTGCTTCCCGAACGGGCTAACGCGAAAATGAGGAAACTTTGATTCACCGGTAGACCGACACATAGCCGTACATGTTGAAGCTTCTCTGGCGCGAATCGTGATATCGCTTCATGCGCTCAATGTCATAGGGGTTTTGCTTATAAGCCTGGCGTTGCTGTGGCGCAGTCACCTGCCCCGAAGCGCCATATGAACTCGTGCCATATTGCCGTTCCAGCTCCGCCATGGTGCTCCAGCCATCGCCGGTATGCTGTGACCATTGCCCCTGTTCCTGTCGGTAGACATTCCCCTGATTGTCGGTGTAGTAGTCATCTCCCGCGTTGAGCGGCCGCCCGAACTCGGCGTTGCGGTGTTGTTGTATGGTGGAGTAATCATAGCCTCGCCGGGCGAGACGGGGGTCCTGAAAAGCCGGATCATAGGAGTTGCTGCCCATTCCCATGGGCTCGGATTCCAGGGTGATGCGCTGAGAACCCCAGTAGCCACCGTAGTGGTAGAAACGGTTATAGGGACCATAGCCGTAGCGTGGCCAACCATAAGTGTGTGGGTAACTCCAATAGACCGGCAGGCCCATGGGGTCATACCATACCCAGGGCGGATAATACCAGCCCGTTCCCTGGACGACGGTCACCCCGGTGGAATATTCCCCTACGTAGCCCGCATTGTGTTCGAACCACATTTCAGAAGACTGTTCCGGTTGTACGGCAGCCGGCTTGACGAAGGTGACGAAGTAGGCCGGGTCAGTCGGCGGAATGGCATAAATGCCTTGGGGTATGGTGCGCGCTGCGGACCATGGTCCCGCAGGGTCGGATGAATGAAACCACGCGGCCTCGTAACACAGGTAATAGAAATTATTGTGCAGGAAAATGTAGTTCGGCGAATTCACGGCGCGGGATACATCCGTGCCCTCGATGAGTTCGAACTGAGGGGTGCCCACGTAACCGACCTGCAGACTGGCAGCCTCGGAATGAGTGACGCTTCTCCGGCGCGGCAGGCTGGCCTCCATCATTGAGGCCACTGCTTCCATGGTGCCGGGAACAGAGGCGCGTACGCCGGCCCTGGGGTGGTCGTGCGGAATGGTTTTGAACTCCGCGGGCAGCGCATTGACCGGCTGCCATGGTCCCTTCAGTGTGGCGGTTTCAAACCATCGCCCGGCAGTCAGGAAATACCACCGAGCATTCAGCTCGAACAGATTCCTGTTCGTATTGGCGACATGGCGTAGCCCCTCCTCCCCGACAGCCTCGAGTCGGGCCGGGCCGTCGATGGAGATCAGCTCGGTAGGCTCTAGGCTGATGACAAACGGGCTCGGTTCATGATCCGGGCGCTGGGCTGGCAGCGCGTCACGCACTGCCGGCCCCTCATCAGAGAGCGCCAGCTGTCGGAAATCTGGGGGTAACTCCGTCGTGGAGGTCCAGCCACCGGTTGCCAGCATGGAGTGTGTCTGCCAGGTGCCTTCATTGAGAACGTACCAACTGTTGCTGGGTACATGACGGAACAGCGACCAGTCCGTGTTGATGACCGACTCCAATTCGGTGCCTGTAATCTTCGTGGCAACCGGCACCCTGTCGATCAGCAGTAGCTGCGTATCCTGGGTTGTGACGATGATCCTCGGTGGTGAGTTATTGAAATTGACCGGCGCAGGGCCCTGGGACGGTAATTTAAAATCTCCAGCGAGCGCGCTGAGCAATGTGTCGAGCACGATGACCTGGTCGCGGTGCTGAACGGCCTGATGTGCTAGATCAATGGCTTCCCGGGGCGGATCAGCCTGGCTGAACCTGACGTCAAGCACTTGCTGGTCACTCAGCGTCACCAGGCGCCGTGCTAAATCCACCTCCGTTTTAGCGCTGGCACGAACCGCGCCGACCCATTCCCGGGGAGACCCTGCCAGGATCACTTCGACCGGGATCCATCCCTCCACCCGCGCAAATTGATCCCACTGATCGATCACAGGATGGTGCACCCGCAAAGCATTGTCCCCGATGTCGATGACACGGGGATATTCCAGCTCATGCGGCGCGGCGGCATATCCGGATTTGAGCACCGTGCTGGCGATCAGTATCAGCGAAGTCAAAATCATTTTCATGAGGTCAAGCGGTGTCCGTGAGAGAGGGCTGAATTATACGCCGGGGCCAGTCCGGGTGCTGCGTGACGACGGCTGGCGACTAATGGCCCGGACCACGTGCGCTGTTGGCCCAGGGCGATTGTGATGTATAGCTCGCACCAGCCTCTCGCGACTTCATCTCTTCAGGCCATCGCCAGCGGTCACTGTGCATCAAATCAAGAATCTCCTGCCCGCCGAAAGCGTCCTCCGCGATTTGCTGGCAGCGGATGTTGATGGCACGCACCAGGGCGGTTTCGTCGCTCGAGGGGCGCCAACCCCCATAATTGCTCTTGATGCCCATGCCGATAAACATATGGTAGTAGCCATCAAGCCCGAAAATCGAAGTTTGAGGAAACTCGTCATCATTCTGGAACAGGCTGGATGGCCCGTTTGCCACGAAGTAATCCTTGAGCCGTTCGACCCGTTCACATTTGAAATCATGCCGGGCAGCTTTCCAGAACTCCGTGTCCAGTAATCCGTTGTACATGTAATGCGCTGCCAGGAAATCGACCACTTGTTCCACGCCGCCCGTACAAATGCGGTTATACCGGCTGATGCTGGCCGCATCGGGTTCGCCGCTGGTCTCATTCCAGATCAGCGTCGCGCGTTCGAGGAAGGACAGGTGAACTCCGATCGCATTTGCTTCCAGCGGTTCCGCGAAGAATGCCGCATTGCCCACCGCGAGGACATTCTCGTTCCAGAACGCATCCCGGCGCCCTGACATGAATGGCACCACCCGCGTGTCCGTCACCTTCGGGTTGACCTCGCGGAAGATCCGTTCTGCTTCATCATCGGATGTGAACGAGGACCCATAGACATAACCCCGATTGATCAATTTTTCATGATCAATGCGCCACGACCAGCCCTCAGGCATGGTCTGGACGGTCGTATAGGTGTTGAAGTGATCGTCCGTGCTCCGCTCCCAGCCACCAACAACAGCACGATCACAAGGGATGCGGTCAAGGAAAGTCCGCCAATTCACGCCCAGAGCCGAGGTGAGCATCGCACGAAACCCGGAGGCGTCGATGAACAGGTCGGCGTTGATGTTTTGGCCATCTTCCAGTTCGACCGCGAGAACCTTGCCCGATTCTTCACGCTTGATACCCACCACGTCACCAGTTACAAATTCGATGTTCCGCTCCGCGCATACCCGCCGGAAACAATGCACGAGCGCCCTGTTCTCAAGGTGGTAGGAGTAGTGCGTGCTTTCCTTTGGAACCCCCTGTGGTGACCGTTCGAACGCAGTACGTTGGTCCATCATGGCGTGAAAAACGGTCAGGTCCTTCAGGGCGTTGTCCATGTAATAGCCCAGTGGCCTGGACAAGCCGTCTATCCTGTTGGCGGTAAGAAATCCGAACGGATAGTTGAAACCTTGCGGGGTGCCCCATTCGAAGCGCGCTCCGAGTTTCCAGGTGGGACGTACCTCGTCAAAAAACTGTTTACGGTCAATGCCAAGCTTTTCATGAATGAAGGGGACAACGCCCGGCGTGGTTCCCTCGCCGACGTTGATGGTGGGGGTTTTTTCCGAGTACAGGATTCTGACACGGGACGCCGGAAACCTGCGTTGGAATAACAAGGCTGAAGTCAGCCCTGCCATGCCAGCGCCAACGACCAAGATCTCTTTGTTGATGTAGGGATTGACCGGGTACATGTCTCTGGGTGCTGGAAAGCTGCTTGCTGGGGTCCCGATTATAAATCAATTTCGATGGTGGGCCCCTGAAATACGGCTTCCAGCGTTCGAATCCGGCGGATGTCCAGACGGGCCGAAGGGAGTGGCCAGGCGATGGCTGGAGACCCAACATTTGGTAAGATTCTCGATCGAAAAACAGATGGCATTTGGGAGGCGTCGCCCGTGGGTGAGCATGGATATCAAAAAGACCTTGCGGACAAGGCCGTGGAGTTTGCCAATTCATTGGCACGGGAGAATCCTGACATGGACACATGGCAGATCGCCGACGCTTTGTTGTCCGGTATCGTGCATTGGTGGTTGTATGCCAATAGCCCCTGTAGTGATCTGACCTGCGTGGATTGTGAGAACATCCGCACGGCAGAACTCCGCATGGCGGAGCTGCATCAACTGGTGAATGACATGGCCGAGACGAGTGACTACTACCACTCGCCCAACGATACCGATGTGGCACATGCCTGAGCGCGCAGATCGCGCAGGTTTGGCCATGTGTACAGATATCACGATGGGGCGGTCTGCCCCTGAATACCATGCTTTACCCTCTGATTGTCACTTTTCCGATCAAAACCACGGATAGAATCGACACCTCGATATGCAAGGGAAACGCAATGAAAAAACATGTCCTGACATGGCTGCTTATCAATGTTCTGTATGTGCTTCCGGCATCTGCCGACTCGGTGGAAGCTCGCTGCGATATTTATCCCAAGGGTGAAGACCATGCCAGCGATGTTCTGCCTTGTACCTTCGGCATGCGTCAGGGGTATGTCACCATTACTCGGGCCGATGGGGTCAAGTATGCGTTCAGGCCGCTAGGTGACACTCCGGGCAACTTCATCGATCAAAATGATTTTGCAGTTTACCGACAAAGCGGGTTAGGTATGGATGGCGTCATTTTCAGAACGCGAGATGAAAGCATCTTTGTTTACTGGCATGAAAGTTCCCTGTCGTCGCTGGAGAACGAGGGCCCTTTCCATTCTGGGGACCATGATGCGGTCACGCGCTTACGTTGCGGGATTCGCGGACGGGTAGAAACCTGGTGCGCTGCCGGCATTTCCCGTTCCGGGCCTTCAAATGCGAGGATCGAGATCGATGGGCTGAGGGGCGAAAGGCTGGTTCTCTATTTCGAGGGTGAAGCCGTACAAGCTGATGACCGGGGTGTGGTCGCAGAGCTGAACGGCGATATCTGGCAACTGGTCGTTGAAAAGGGAAATGTCTTCGAGGTGCCGCTGGCCGCAATCGACGGGGGCTAATGCGCGATTGAACCGGTGTCCGGAAACCCGTGATTCTCGAAAATGCGAGCAACATCACCTGATTCAATCGCACCCTGCAGCCATTGATCCACCCGGGCTTTCCACGGCGCCTGATCCGGTGGCAGCAAGAAGGCTTTTTCGTGCCGGGTCAGCGTGTTTTCCATCGTCGCGCACAATTGCGGGTGAATATGAGTCTGTAGCCGAACCTCTATGCGGTCGGTGATCATGACATCTGCCCGGCCTTCAGCCAATTCTTCGAAGATTTTTCGGTTGTCCGGGTAAACCAGGATCTGAGCCTTGTGAATATGACCACGAACGAAAGCCTCGTTCGTGCCCCCGGGATTCACGATCACCCGGTTGCCCGGAAGATCAATCTGCTCGAGACGTGCAAAGTTTTTCGCTTCCGAGCATCGGGCAATGGCCGTTTTGCCGCCGCTCAACACGGGCATGGTGAACGCCGCGAGCGCAGTGCGCTCAGGGGTGACGGTGATACCACCCATGGCGATATCGAAATGGGCCGCTTTTAAATCCGCCATCAACCTCGGCCAGGTGGTTTGAACGATTTCGAGATCGGCACCCAGGAATTGTGCGAGATCCTGCGCCAGGTCAACGTCAATGCCCTGCCAGTGATCCCTGTCATCCTTGAGCGTGAAAGGCGCGTAATCACCCGTCATGCCGACGCGCAGCCGGCCTGAATCGATCACCTGCTCCAGACGCTCTGAATATCGGCGCATATTGCCTAACGCGGACATGAGCTCACTCTGGATATCAACCGGGAGCCCCTCGACATCGAAGGGAGCCGTGAGCTCTTCGCCGACAGTTACCCTTGGTCTGTGCGCCAGAGAAGAAATAATGTCCGAGCCCAGCGCGAGCAGGCGGGGTCTCAGTACGGTATTCAGGTCTACGGGGTCCGGCGCTTTCTGCCCCTCGCGCCAACGTGAAAACCAATGGTGCTGGATGGCTTTGGCCGCGCGGATCTGTGCAGCGAACAGCTGTTCGGTTGCCTCCACCCTGAAACCGTAGCGCAAGCCTTCATCCACTGCTGAGCTGATGACGGTTTTTTCCCTCTGCAGGTCGTCGATGGGGCGGTCATGTGCCCACTTCCAGGCCGCAACGTCCTTCATGAGGGCGAGCCTCTGGGCGAGAAAGTGCTCTGTGAACGTGGGCGGAGGTGATGCACCGCTGATTCGGGATGCGGACAGCAAAACCATCCCCAAGAGACAGAGCAGAAGAACGTGATGTCCTGACGATTGCGCGGCACAACGGCGAGAGGCGTGCGAGCGACCTTTGTCTTCAAACAGGCTGCGACTGCTGGACATAGTGGTGATTTTACACACTCGCATCGCTCCGGGGCCATGTGCGCGCTGTCCGCCGGAAGCCGAAAATATCGGTAAAGCGCCCGGGCAATCCAGCTTGAAAATAGTTGAATATCCTCTCATGCTGGGTTGTATGAAACGCATCAGTGGAATCAATGCGGTGCTGGTGGCCATCGTGCTCTCATTAGTGGTTATGACGTGGCGATCTCTGCAGCCACCGCGCAGTGATGACGACCCCAAAAAGCGAGAGCAGACCGAGAAAACAGCGGACGGTTCGCCTTACATTGATACGCAGAGCACTGCGAAGACAAATCCTCGGCCTGAGAAGCGATCGCCGGGCGGTAGAAGCCTTTCCAACAGGTTCAGTCCATCGCCGGAAAGTGGACCATCTCGGAACAGCGATGCGGCTCGCAGCAGTGGGCTCCTTTTTGACCGGCCAATCTCGGAGAACGGGACGGCTCGAATTCCCATCCCAGGCGATGGTGCCGAAGCCAATGGGGATTCCGAGCGATTGGTCGAGGAATTTCGCACGGCACGCTCGCGATTGCGCTCAGGCTGAGCCGCATTGGATCATCCGTGTTCACCGCCGGATAAGAGTGACTCCCGAAGCTTGAACTTCAGCACCTTCCCCGTGGCGTTACGGGGCAATTCATCCCTGATGATGAGCCGCTGCGGGTGCTTGAAGGTGGCGAGGTGTTGCGCACAGTGCTTCTGCAGGGTTGCAAGCTCCAGTGTCTCACCCGGGCCAAGCACCACAACGGCGTAGCCCGTTTCCCCCCACACGGGGTCGGGCAGGCCGACGACCGCAACTTCGCTGATTTCCGCAAGTTGATGCAGAACGCTTTCCACTTCCGCGGGGTAGACATTTTCCCCGCCAGAAATGTACATATCCTTGATGCGATCCTCGATGTAAATATAGCCCTGTGCATCCATACGACCGATATCACCTGAGCGCAGCCAGCCATCTACAAAGGCCTCCTGGTTGGCTTCTGGCCGTTGCCAATAGCCCGGAGAGACATTGGCTCCGCGCATCCAGACCTCGCCCTGTTCTCCCGGCTCCGCAGGTTCCTCCGGGGATTTCATGATCTTGATATCGGTCAGCAGGGTGGCCTTGCCGGCGGAGCCGATTTTCTCTGGGATGTCCTCTTTCATCAGGCTGCAGCCCAATCCGCAGACCTCCGTCATGCCGTAGACTTCCACGATTGAGATGCCCCGCTCATACCATGTCAGCAGCAGTGGCTCCGGCATGGGTTCGGCGCCGCCCGCTGCAATGATGATGCGGGAGAAATCAGCATCCGCAGACTGCGGATGCTGGGCGATTGCGTTGTAAATGGCAGGGACACCCAGAAAATGGGTAACGCCAAGGTCGGCATCCGAGAGGGTTTTCAGCATCGTGCCGGGATCAAATACCCGCTCTATGACTGCTGTCGCACCGAAAAATATGGCAGGTAGCGAGAAGCCCATCAGGGCGCCGATGTGAAACAGCGGCATGACCGCGTAGCTGACCATGTTTCGATCGAGTTGAAGATTTATCGCCTCGTTGATGACGGCCGCAAGGACATTCCCGTGGGTCAGGATGACGCCTTTTGGCGACCCGGTGGTGCCGGAGGAATACATCAGCATGGCTTGGTCGTCTGGCAAACGCGTTGCTTCGACAACCACCGGGTCACTCTGGTCTATCAGTTGTTCCAGATCGCTCGGGCCGCCAAGCCCATCGGTGCCAATCCACCGGGTCTCGGGCAGGTCTGCACTCAAAGCGCTCACCAGCTCAGAAAACGCCGAATCAGCGATCATGAGACTGGGTTGCGCATCCGCGAGAATGAATCCCAACTCTTCTGCAGTTAAGCGAAAATTAAGGGCCAGGTGGACAGCACCAATGCGCCAGCTCGCAAAAATGATATCCAGAACATCGCTGCTGTTCAGGCCGATCAGGCCGATCCGGTCTCCGGGCCGGACACCCAGCTTGAGTAGGGCACCGGCAACACGGCCGACCCGGTCGTCCATCCTGGCATAGGTGTGCCGTCGCCCGCTGGCGAGGTCGATCGTGGCGATTTTTTCCGGATGCGTTCGGGCGTGGTGCGCGACCCAGTCAGTGATAAATTGTTCCATGTTCCGGCTCTTGATGGCTAAGCTCATTGAAAACCCTAGCCAAGCTAAAGGCCTTACTCAAGGGGAAGGGATCGTTTTTTGGGATTTTCCCGCCCTGGCGTCGGTCGGTCCGGGGGCCAGCGGATCGCGAGCAAATAAGCGCCCTTCGGGTGCTTTTTGATGCTTCGGTTTGAATCGCTCGATTTTACTCGTAGCCAACCCAATTGGGGTCAGCCCAGTCGTGTCATCCGGTAGCTCTGAATCCGGGTTTCCTCACCTTCAAGGAAGGCGATGGTTTCTGCAGACCACATCGCGCCGCTGCCGCTGACCTCGACACGCACTGATGAGCGCGCAACACCGGCTGGGTTTTCCCCACTTGAGCATGGCAGGTAGCAATTGTAGACCTCCGTTTCAGGCAGGTACTCCGCAACCATTTCCAAGACTTCGTCGGTAAATGAGAAATTGCTCTCAAGAAAAAATCCCTGGCCGGGCGTGTGCTGCATCACCACCTGCCCGCCTGCGATCCGCCAATGATCCGGCTCATGTCAACGCCTCGCGCAGCACATCGGACGCTCGCATGGCGTTCCGGATCTGATCGGGGCCCTAACGCTCGGGGTTCTGATTCAGAGATCATGTTTGCGCGGAAAGAGCGGGGGGTCGGCGACTGTTTCAAAGCAAGCAGGGGCATTAATTCTGCAAGCTGGTATGCTGACTCCATTTTCGTGGCCGAGATAAACGGAACCCTCCCACATGACTGAAGTGTTGCGACTTTGCGTTGTGCTCGTGATATTCAACCTGGGCATTGGCGGCTGTGCCAGCCTGGGCCCGAACTACGAGTCCCCCACGGTGACCCTGAGTTCTTTCAGGGTCCTTCCCGCGGAAGGCATGGTGCCTGAATTTGAAATCGGACTTCGCATCCTCAATCCAAACGCGGCGGCATTGGAGCTGCAGGGCATTGTTTACACCATATCGGTGCAGGGCTTTGAACTGGTCAAGGGCGTGGGGCGAGACTTTCCCCTGATCGATGGGTACAGCGAAGAGGAGATTACGCTCTCCGCCAGTGCCAACCTTCTCACGGGTATCCGTTTTTTTGGCGACATGATGAAAAACCAGCAGCAGTCGCTGACCTATGATTTTGAGGCACGCCTTGATGTCGGAGGTCTGTTCTCAATTGTAGAGGTGAGGGAAAGCGGCAGCATCGATCTCTGAACGTGCGCCCGGAAGTTGCGGGATTGGAGAAATAATGACCAAAGACAACCAGCCCGGCTCTGTGCACTATCGAGCCTGCCATCTTTGCGAGGCCATCTGCGGCGTAGCCATCACAGTCGAGGAGGGTCGGGTCACATCTGTCAAAGGGGACGCCGATGACCCATTCAGTCGCGGCCATGTCTGCCCCAAGGCGGTCACGCTGAAAGATGTCCACGAGGACCCGGATCGACTGCGCCAACCTATGATCAGATCGGGGAAGCAATGGCGGGAGTGCGGCTGGGAAGAGGCTTATGCGGCTGTCGCAGAGGGCCTCGCTGAAGTCATCGAAAAGCAAGGCCCCGATGCGGTAGCCATCTACCTGGGCAACCCAACCGTTCATAACTGGGGCATGATGACCCACAGCGTCAATTTTCACGGCCTCATCAGAACGCGCAACCGGTATTCCGCGACATCGGTTGATCAGTTGCCGCATCAGCTGATTTGCCACTGGATGTACGGTCATCAACTCATGGTCCCGGTTCCTGACGTGGACCGCAGCCAGTTTTTTCTGATCATTGGCGGCAACCCGATGGCGTCCAATGGTAGCCTGATGACGGTGCCGGATTTCAGGGGGCGGATGAAAGCGCTGCGGGCTCGAGGAGGGCGCCTGGTAGTCGTGGACCCGCGCCGTACCGAGACAGCCGAGATTGCTGATGATCATGTTTTTATCCGGCCCGGCACAGACGCCTGGTTTCTGCTGGCCCTGCTGAATGTCATCATTACCGAGCATCTTGATGACCTCTCAGCCTATGAAGATTTTCTCGGGAACTGGCACCAGGTGGGACCAGCGATAGCGGGTTTTACTCCGGAGCGTGCTGAAGAAATATGCCGGGTCCCGTCCCAGACCATTCGTGAGATCGCCCGCGCTCTGGCTGACGCGGACGGGGCGGTGTGCTACGGACGAATGGGTGTGTCCGTGCAGCGTTTTGGCACTTTGTGTCAATGGGCCATCCAGTTGATCAATATCGCCACCGGCAACCTTGATCGCCCTGGTGGCAGCATGTTCACCTTGCCGGCTGTTGACACCGTGGGCGGACCCAACAGCCGTCCGGGGCATTTCAATCGGTGGCAAAGCCGCGTTCGGGGGCTTCCTGAGTTCTCCGGCGAGTTACCGGTTGCGGCGCTGGCCGAAGAAATTCTCACCCCGGGAGATGGCCAGGTACGTGCGCTGATCACCGGCGCGGGTAATCCGGTGTTGTCTACACCCAATGGCCAGCAGCTTGATGAAGCGCTGGAACAGCTGGACTTCATGGTGTCCGTGGATTTTTATCTCAACGAGACCACGCGGCATGCGCGGGTCATCCTGCCGCCGAGCTCTCCCCTGGAGCGCGACCATTTCGATCTGGTGTTTAACGTCTTCGCGGTTCGAAACGTGGCACGCTACAGCCCCGCGACCTTGCCCAAAGCCCAGGGTGCACGTCACGACTGGGAAATTCTGACGGCGCTTGGCGAGCGCCTTGCCCAGAGATTGGGGGTGGCACCCAAGCCCAGTATTCCGCCCACAGCGCTGCTGCAGATGGGGCTGCGCGCTGGCCCCTACGGACGATCTGAAGAGCGGCCGGATGGGCTCGATTTCGAATCTCTGGCGCAACAGGTTCATGGTGTTGACCTCGGGCCGCTGCAGCCCTGCCTGCCAGGCCGCTTGCAGCGCGAGGACAGGATGATTGACTGCGCGCCCGAGCGGGTTCTGGCAGACCTAGAGCGTCTTGCTGCCGAGCCGGAGCCCTCATCGATTTCCGATGAGCAGTTGCTGATGATTGGCAGAAGGCATGTGCGAAGCAACAATTCCTGGGGACATAACTATCGCAGGCTCGTCAAGGGCAAGCCGCGCCACCAGTTGCAAATGCATCCGACCGATGCGCAGGCCCGTCAATTGACGGACGGTCAGCTCGTTCGGCTGCGTTCGCGTGTGGGTGAAGTGACGGTCGATCTGCAGCTGACAGACGCCATGATGCCGGGCGTGGTGAGCTTGCCCCACGGTTGGGGCCATGACCGCAAAGGCGTGCGGTTGCGCGTGGCGTCAGAGCGTCCCGGCGTAAGCATGAATGATCTGACCGATGAGTCGGCTCTCGACGTGGTGTCTGGGAACGCCGTGTTAAATGGCGTTCCAGTGACCGTGTATGCCGCCGAATCCAGTTAGGATCAAGTCGCTTGGTTCGTGCCGGGAAAACGCCGGCATTGCGGGTGGGGGTCGACCTGAAGCACATTGCACATTGAGGCTACCGTCCGGTACCACCCGACCAGGATGATGAATTCTACGAGCTGCTCATCACTGTAACGGGCCCTCAGCTGTGCCCATGAGTCATCAGACAGTTGCGCGGATTCTGATAGCTCGTCAATCATGTCGATCAGCTGCGCATCCGATTCTGACCAGGCTTCCCGGATGCATCCCTGCATGATGGTGGCGTCCACCTGATCTTGCGTGAGCCCGGCGGCTTCGGCGAACACGGTTGCGTGAAGTCCCCACTCATGTTCGGCACCCAACATGCCCGTGACGCGGTGAACAACAATTTCCCTGTCGCGTAGGGGGAGCAGACCATGCCCCAATAGTCCGGCGCCGAGGATACCCGCGCGCGTAGCCAGGTCGGGGTGGATGTGAAAAGCCTCGAAAATCTCCGGGGTCTCGATGTCGGTTTGGCCTTTCCATCGGGCAATGTTTTTCGCCACGTCCGGCGAATAAGGTGGTTTCGGGGGCTTTAGTCGCATTGCGGCGGACTCCTTGCGGATGTGTGTGGTCACAGGTGTTCAGGCATGAAAAAAATTATAAACCAGCCCGAATGATTCCGAGCAGGCAAGAGCAGGTGGCTAAAAAGTCAGGTAAAAGCCAGTCGCTCCCGGCTGGCTTTTCTGGTGGGCTGGTCAGCCTTTGAGGGATTCTGTCTTGTGGGTGGCGATGTATTGAACATCTGCCGAACAGTCCATGCGAGCCCCGCACTCGTCCTGGAATTGCTGTCTTCAGAACCGGCTCTGGACTCGCTGCGAAAGCGATTGACAAACACCTGGCGTTGCCTTTTGGGGAGGGAGATGAATGGGTGTCAGTGCCGAATTGATTCCGCAGCGCGTCCCATCGTGAGCGAGGGTGCTTACAGAAGTCTCCGAGGCCGGAAGTCCGGCTCGATCTCATTCAACGCCTCAGCACTACATACCTTTGCGGGTTTGAATGATTTCTGTAGAGTTGGCGGGCAGGCTGAACGACACCCCGTCGTAGCCCACCGTGTACTCGGGGAAAATGTCGCCCGCACCATTCAGCCACAGTGCTTCTTGCCCCGGCACCATGATTGGCGGTACCACGTGGTAATACAGCAGGTGACCGACTCTGGCGTCGCGCGCTGTTTCTGCGGCCTCCCGTGGGCTGGCGTGATAGTCGGGGACGTCAAACATGACCTTGGCCAAAAGCTCGTTACCCAGGTTTTTGGCCGTGTCTTCCATCATGCCGATGAGTTCAGGCGAAAGCGCCTCATGGACCAACAGGTCAATACCTTCTGCGAAGCGCCTGATGTTGTCGGATTGAGAGGTGTCGCCGCTAATCAGCATGGTTCGCCCCCCATAAGTGAAGCGATAGCCCACCGCGGGCGAGACGGGTGCGTGATCGACTCTCAACGCCTCGACTGTTAAGCCATTCTTGCTGAAGACGGTCGTGAGCGCGCCATCTGGCGGTGTCGTGAAAGGCAAGGCGGTTAAGCCGGCAGCCGAGAGTGGAGCGACAAAGTCTCCGTGATGATTGTGCCGATAGGTGAAGTCGGCGGTATAAGCGGCGTTAAAGCCGGCGATGACGTCTTCCACGCCCTCGGGGCCATACACAGTCAGGGGCGTGAGCTTATCTCCTGTGGTCCAACGTAAGGTAGCCAACTCACCAAGCCCGTCGATGTGATCAGAGTGAAAGTGTGTGAGAAACACGGCTTCTACACCACCGAGAGGGTAGCCCAGCCGCGCGAAATTACGGGGGCCATTGGCGCCGGCATCGACAAGGAATAATTGGTCTCCTGCTACCACCACCACGCAAGGGCCCGAGGCGCGGGGTGAGGGCATCGGGCCGCCCGCGCCGCAGAGTGCGACGTGCAGGCCATCTTCCAGAAGCTCTACTTGATTCGTACCCATTTGCTTGGGGAGGGCTGCCGCCATCAAGCGTTCGGCAATTGAAGCTCGCTGGGTGTAACCAACACCCAGCGCAATGGATATCGCCAGCGCAAGAACAACCATGTTGCGTGTTTTCATAATGAACGTCCTCGGCGCTTTTCAAGACGGTGCACAAGAGTCCAGGTATTGGCACCATCGATGCCGGAATTTAATGGATAGGAAGCATAAACCACCTGCTTCGCAATTCAGCCCGACATCAGTGGCCCCGGAGCTATCTCCCTGCCACCAGACGCTTGAGGCTGCGCATGGGCCGGGTGACCTTCCAGGACGTGGAGTTTTCGAGTTCTTCGATTCGCGCCGCCAAACGCCTGACCTCCGCCTCCCGGCGCCCCAACATTTCCTGCAGGCCTTCCAGGTCGTCCGATTCGCTGTCTTCTTCCGGCACCGGGGGGGGCTTGCGCCCCTGTTGCTCCCTGGCGTGGTTCAGCTCGGTATTGAGCTGCATGATGTTACCGTACAGCCGCCGCAGATGCTGGTCACGCCGGGTCACCAGGTTGCGGATATGTTGCAGCCGCTCAGCACTCAGCACCATGCCGGCATGCATGTCCTCGGGGAGGTGCTCTTCGACGTAAATGGTGGAATGCGCCGGACCCAGCTCATCCTCGGGCCGCGTGTCAGTGTAGAAGTACAGCGCAAAGCTCTTGCGCGAGAGATGACGCTTGTCCTCCGGCAGTGCAATCACCGGAAAACCGTGCCAGGAGTATTCGTTGGTCTCGAAGATCACGGCGCGGTTGAAGGCCGGGGTGACGGTGATGATCTCGTCCTGCGAGGGCGGCAGGTAGGGGTCACGATGCAGCTGGATGGAGCCACCCCACTCGTCACGCCACTCCGGGGTGAGATACACGATGAGGTTGAGTCGACGGTGTTGGCGGGTGATCGGATGCAGGTTGAAGTCCACGTGGGCGTCCAGGCTCTGGCCATGTCGGTTCTCGTGCGTTCCGCCACCGAAGTAATTCGGGTCGTATTCGAGGTCCGGCACGCCGGTGATGCGGGAAATCAGCATGCGGAAATCGTCGCTCTGCACCAGATCGTCCAACTCCCGCCAGTCGGGTCCGAGTTCGCGCACTTTCTCGTGCACGCATTTGCCGCCCACCTCGCCGTTTTCGTTGATGGACAACTGCTCGTCGAACTCAGGGAAGGACTCGGCGAGCCGCGCCGCGAGATCGGTGCTGAAGAAGCCGTCGATACACACGTGTCGAAACGGCTGCGCAGCTGCGAAGCGCCTTGCAATCTCATCCGCCTGTTCCATGACTTGCTGGTTGATGTCCCTGTCCAGTGTTGCCTTCATCGCTGCGTTCACCTGGGTGCTCTATTTCCACTCGATGGTACGGATAGGAAGTATAAACCACCTAGTTGGGACTGCAGCCCGCTGTCCGCGGCCCCGGGAAATCGCATAAGGTAACAAGGGCTGATCCGCCGGGCTGCTGGTCACCAGTTCGTCTCAGTATGCCTCCTCCGGGCCAAATTGGCCCCATGGCCGTGACGCAGCCGAATCCGGCCCAGGACTCGACGCCCCATTAGCTGGCCCCAAACAGACTCTTGCCGTGCTCAGCTTTCCGGTAGCGATTCGGTCAGCGCTCGATCTGCCGGAAGGAACGACGACCGGCGATGGCAGTTTCTGGTTCGGAGTGTTCGGAGATCGAACCGGACGGACTCGCAGATGTTTTGGGGGGCACGAAATTTTTCTATTACCGTGCCTCGAACTGCAGTTCGTAGAATGCGAGCCCCAACATTCGACGATCAGGGCTGACGTTCAGTTGGGATGGTGATATTGCGTCGGGTAATTCAACGCTAATGCGCGTCGAACCATCCGCCATGAGCAGACCGGCGGGTATCTCCACTTCAATCATCTGGAATTCACCTTTCTCCAGTGAGAAACGGGAAATTTCTGAACCGCCAACGCGCACGGTTACTCTTTGGCTGTCAATTAGCCCCGGCGCCAAGAAGGGTTTGACCCTCGCGCTCAGCAAGATATCGGTCTGCGTCTTCTCAAAGGGAATCAACAGGCTGGCTGCTTTACCATTGGTCCAAGTGATTGCCTTGTCCGTGCTCATGGCCCATCCGCTCTCAATGAATGCCCTGAAGGTTCCCTCGGTACCAAAGCTCAACCTGGTCCCGAAGATATACTTTTCTCGGTCATTCAGAGGGTTGACCTCGTGTTCCGAACGAATGTCCCAGGCCGTAAGATCATAAACGCTGCCCCTGATTTCATACTCCGTAAACTGATCAAACCTGTCTTTTGCCGCGGCGTCATTTCGATGGATCAGGCTGTTATAAAAATAACGCGATCTGTTTTTACTGCTGCCCTCAGCAAATAAGCGAGTGCCCGGAAAGTTCGGTTCCAATCCGAGTAGATCAAGAATCGTCGCCGGAATATCGCTTAACTCGGCCCAGGTATCCGAAATGTGGAGTCTCCCTTGAGCATACGGTGGCTTTATCAGTAGCAGGGGTAAGGGATTACCCCAAAGTCGGTCGAGGGCCTTACTGCTGTCGACTGTATTTCCGTCGGATGTTTTCAGGTCAAAACCCACACCGCCGCCATGATCGCTGTGGATCAGGATCAAGGACTCGTCGTAAACTCCGAGTTCCATCAATCTGCGCACAAAATTCAGCGAGTTTTCAAGCGTGCAGAGAGACTGAGCGGCTGTATTTTCGAAGGTATATTCCACTTCATGACCAATAAACGAGCAATCCTCTCTGGTGACAAGCGGCGCATGAGGCGTCACCAGGTGAATGAATTTGTAGCGTGGGCTTCCGTCAATGACAGTAAGCTGATCTGTCAGGTCCAGCAGGAACGAGTTGTGCGCAAAGTGTTCAAACTGGGTTCCCGCTCCATTTAACAGAGAAGATAACCACCAGTTACCTGATCTGTAGACCAGAGGCTTCAGGAAATGGGGGGTTTGGCGGAACAAAGATACATCCAGCAATTTCGCGACGCTCGTCCGGGTGGCCTCAGATCCGAAACTGTAGGGAGCCGGCACACGAAAGTAACTGGAGTAAAAACTGCGCGGGGGATTCCACCACACGGGTGTCGCTATATCAATGGAGTATCCTTTCTCGGCCAGTTCGGAGTAAATGTTCTGTCCGTTTAGTGCTTGCTCGTGGTAGTGCGATATGGTCGTGTCGAACCGGTAAGGAACTCCCGTCAGACTGGCCGGAATGCTCAGGTACGTGACTGGGGAGGACGTTGTTGAGTCTCGGAAAAAGGTGAAACCGGGCAAATCAGCGCCGAGACGGTTTTCCCGCTCTAAAAGACTTTCAAATATGCTGGCCTGAAAGCCGTCGAGAACCAGATGAAAAACGTTTCCCTGGCTCGAGACGATTGGTAGCTCTGGCGGAAGCGTGTCGCTACCATCAATCCTGCTGGCGGGTTTGTTCCATTGCAATTGAATGGCACCGGCTGCCTGCAACACGAGCAACAATATCGCGACTTGCCAGCCTTGGCGAAGCAGGACTTGCCGCCATTTTAAAAAAATCGCTGCTGCTACCAGCCAGATGGCAAGATCGACCAGGTTGCGCCCACTTTTCGTGAAATCCAGAGGTGTCCCGTCGAGCACACCCACATCCCAAACAAGCAAGTTTCCATGTGTGTAGGTCACGACACCCAGAAACAGGAAAGTGAGTCTGAGAGTCTGGCCCCAAGGGTTCTTCAGCAGCAGCACAGGAACAAGGAGAATCAGGGTCAGGATGAGCCACAGAGACACCAGCCCGCTAACCAGCATTTCCTGAAAGCTCGCAACAAATTCGCCAGAGTTGGAAGCATAAATGTGGAACGTGCCCAGCAAGCACAGGTTCGTGCTGAGCAGCAGAACCGGCAAGACGGAGCTTAAAAGGTCAAGACGGAGTGCCCCCTTCTCTTTTTTGAGCGAAGAAAAATTCACGGATAGGAAGTATAAACCACCTTTTTTGGAATTCAGCCCGATATCAGTGGCCTCGGACCTGCGATATTGCATAACCTAACAAGAGCTGATCCGCCGGGCTCGCTGGCGCCAGTTCATCACGTTCATGCTTCGGCAGTTGCACGGGTTTGTCTGCAGCATACTGGCGCGGTTGCCTGTCGGTAATGCGCAGGGGCAAAAAGAAAACCCCGCCGAAGCGGGGTTTCTTTTCTCTCACCGGGTGGAATCTGGTGAGAACAAATGGTTCGTGGGAAGGCGCTGGAGCCCTGGGTAATGACCGTCGAAGCAGGTGAACGGCAACGCCCCCACGGGGCATTTGGGCCAGCAGATTTACATCATGCCGCCCATGCCGCCCATGCCGCCCATGTCACCACCAGGCATAGGCGAATCCTCCTTTGGAAGCTCTGCCACCATGGCCTCGGTGGTGATCATCAGGCCCGCAACAGATGCTGCATTTTGAAGGGCGGAGCGCGCGACCTTGGTCGGATCCAGAATGCCGGCCTCGATCATGTCGACAAACTCGCCGGTTGCGGCGTTGTAGCCGTTTGAACCCGAACTTTCTTTGACCTTGTTCAAAACGACGGAACCTTCTTCTCCGGCATTGATGACGATCTGGCGAAGCGGTTCTTCCATGGCGCGGCAGGCGATGGAGATTCCGACGTTCTGCTCGTCGTTGTCGCCCTTGAGGCCTGAAATGGCCATCAGAGCCCGAACCAGGGCTACACCGCCGCCCGGCACAACGCCCTCTTCCACGGCAGCGCGAGTGGCGTGCAGTGCATCCTCGACGCGCGCCTTCTTCTCTTTCATCTCCACTTCCGTGGCTGCGCCGACCTTGATCACTGCCACACCACCGGCCAGTTTGGCAACACGCTCTTGAAGCTTTTCACGGTCGTAATCGGACGTGGCTTCTTCGATTTGTGCGCGAATCTGGGTTACACGACCCTCGATGTCACCATGGTCACCTGCACCGTCAATAATGGTGGTGTTTTCTTTGGTGATCTGGATTTTCTTCGCAGAGCCGAGTTCTTCCAGGGTGGCTTTCTCAAGCGACAAGCCGACTTCTTCGGAGACCACGGTGCCACCGGTGAGAATGGCGATGTCTTCGAGCATGGCTTTGCGGCGGTCTCCGAAACCCGGAGCTTTCACCGCGGCAACCTTCACGATCCCGCGGATGGTGTTCACCACCAGCGTGGCCAGTGCCTCGCCTTCGATGTCTTCTGCGATGATGAGCAGAGATTTTCCAGACTTGGCGACTGCTTCCAGTACGGGCAGCAAATCGCGAACGTTACTGATTTTCTTGTCGTGCAACAGGATATAAGGGCTTTCCAGTTCAACGCTCATGGTCTGCTGGTCGTTGATGAAGTAGGGTGAAAGGTAGCCGCGATCAAACTGCATGCCTTCCACGACATCAAGCTCATTCTCGAGCCCTGAGCCGTCCTCAACGGTGATCACGCCCTCTTTTCCGACTTTTTCCATCGCCTCAGCGATGATCCGGCCGATCTCCACATCGGAGTTGGCAGAAATCGTGCCCACCTGCGCGATGGCATTGTTGTCCGTGCACGGCGTTGACAGGCTCTGCAGTTCCTTAACTGCCTGCATAACCGCCTTGTCGATACCGCGTTTCAGGTCCATGGGGTTCATGCCGGCCGCGACAGCTTTCAAGCCTTCGGTCAGCATGGATTGGGCAAGCACGGTAGCAGTGGTGGTGCCATCGCCCGCCACGTCAGAGGTCTTGGAAGCCACCTCTTTCACCATTTGCGCACCCATGTTTTCAAACTTGTTATCAAGTTCGATTTCCTTGGCTACCGAAACCCCGTCTTTCGTGACGGTGGGCCCTCCAAAGCTCTTGTCCAGAACGACATTCCGGCCCTTGGGGCCCAAAGTTACCTTGACCGCATTGGCCAATACGTTAACGCCCGAGATCATCTTGTTGCGGGCGTCCTCGCCAAATCGTACGTCTTTCGCACTCATGGTTGATTCCTCAAGTCTATAATTTCAGCGGGAGCCTGATCAGGATTCGATCACGGCCATGATGTCTTCTTCACGCATGACGAGCAGTTCCTCGCCATCCACTTTGACTTCGGTGCCGGAATATTTTCCGAAAAGCACCGTGTCGCCGACCTGGACATCAAGGGCACGTTTGTCCCCGTTTTCCAGGATCTTGCCGTTCCCTGCAGCGAGCACCTCGCCGCGGACGGGTTTCTCAGTGGCCGAGTCGGGAATAACGATCCCGCCGGCGGACATGCGCTCTTCTTCCATGCGCTTAACAATCACACGGTCGTGTAAAGGACGAAGTTTCATTGGAAGTTCTCCCAAAATCTGTTCCAAACTAAAATAAATTAAATGTCACCGACACAATTCTTGGACTGTGTCGTGTGCATGCCTTCCTCAGGCCCAACTCTCGTTGAATCTGAGGCCTGCGCACGATATGGAGCCCTGCCTGGGTCATTTCAAGTGCCTGGAGCCGGAATTTCGCAGCGTTCCGGAGCATGAGCTTTTGCTTTGCAACCCGGCCGGGACACAAGTTTCTAGCCCGAGCCTTCCGCCTCGCTTGCACAGCCGATACACAGCAAGGCTACCGGATCCGCCTCGAGGCGCAACGGATTGATGGGATTTCCGCAGGCATCGCACTCGCCGTAGCGGCCGTGTTCGATGCGCTCGAGCGCGAAGGCCACCCCTTTCAGCAAGCTGCGCCGGCGCTCACCCGTGGCCCTTGATAATGCCTGACCCTGTAGTGCATCCATGCGCGAGAGCCGCCCGACTCGGGCCTGGTCAAGCTCAACAGGTCGTTCTGTTTCCCGGCCGGTTTCGTCCGCAATACGCAGCGCCGCCTGGAGTTCCAGCAGCTGTGTTTTCAATTGTTGCAAGGTTTCTGAATCCATGAGGCTCGCGTGACCCTTAATGCGCTTCAGCTAGGCACCCAGTATGAACTGGAAAAGGAAGATTCCGACCATGAAAAACGCTATGCCCAGTTTCGCCGCAGTCCCGACGATGACTCCGAGCCAGGCGCCATAGCCTGCACGTCCCGCATCATCCAGTGTTCTTCCGGTGCTCAGCTCAGCAATGACAGCGCCAAGAAACGGGCCCAGAATGATCCCTGGTAGCCCGAAAAACATTCCAACGATGGCGCCCACCGTCGCGCCCCAAAACGCCTTCTGGCTTGCGCCGAGGCGCTTTGCGCCGAGGGCGGCGGCAAGAAAATCGACTAACCAGGCCAGGGCGGTTAAGCCGCCAAGAATTGCAATGGTTGCGCCGCCTACCAGCTGAAAACCTTCCGCCCAGGCAGCGAGCAGCAATCCGCCAAAAATCAGCGGGATTCCGGGCAGCGCGGGAATAACCGTCCCTACAAGCCCACCGAGCACAATCAGTGCAGACAGTATCCACCAGAGTATTTGCCAGTCCATATTCAGATGGAATGGGGCCCACCCCGGAGCGAAACAAGTCTGCCACTGGTTCGGGATCGGTATTGCATGTTCTTCCAGGCGGGCGGGGCGGGCTTGAGCCAAACAGTGGTTTTACGGGCCTGGCTCAGGTTTTCGGAGACGGTGTCTTCCTGGTGCGGTATGCTGACCCAATCAGAAAACGGAGGAGAGCGTTGGAATTAAAAGGCCTTACGATCGTCCAGGACAATCGCCCGGGTCTGCTGGCGGAAGTGACCACCCTGCTGGAGTCAAAGGGCATCAATATAAGCTCAATCGGGGGAGAAACTGTCGAGGCGGTCGCAGCTCTGCATCTCATTGCCACGCCCTATCAGGATTGCCTTAAGGTGCTCTCTGATGCCGGCTTCAAAGTGTTTACCAACGAACAAATCATTATTCGGCTGAGAGATGAGCCGGGCGCTCTCGCCTCCGTTTCCCGGCAGTTGGCCAACGACCAGGTTGACATCAGGAGCATTCATTTTGTGGATCGGGCTGAAGATGTCTGCGTCTTTGCCCTGGTGACGGGAAACGATTTTCGGGCCCGACAGCTTCTGCGGGAAGTGTTGGTCTCCTGAGGCGGCAATGCAGTGGCGCTCGAGCGGGCAGTGTTTCGATGCCGGTTACTACTGCCGGGCTGGAATGACGCTCTCGCCATACCATCAATGTATATCTGCACTTAATGGGTGAGGAGTATCAGGTGGCGAGGGTGGTTGCACTATTCTAACCCGCGGACCGCTTCAGGAAATCTGCTCACTTGAACAGCTCTGAATTCAGCTGTCTCTCCTCCAGTCCCGGCGGCGGTCAGCCTTGACCCGCCCGCGTCTGGTTTTCAGATCGACCCTGCGCATCCTGGTAGCGCGGCTAGGCTGAGTCTTTCTGCGTTGCGGTCTCCGGACTAGGCCCCTTCGAAGCAATTGCGACAGGCGTTCGAGCGCATCTTCACGATTGCGCTCCTGGGTTCTAAATCGCCGGGCTTTGATGTGGATGATGCCATCACGAGCAATTCTTGAATCGGCCAGGCGGAGCAGGCGGGCCTTGCAATATTCCGGAAGAGAGGACCGAGTGATGTCAAACCTTAGGTAAATCGCTGAGGACACCTTGTTCACGTTTTGTCCGCCGGGCCCGCTTGAGCGAACGGCGCGCATTTCGATTTCGGCCATTGGAACACAGATCTTTGGGCTGATTTGAAGCAACGGGAGCAACAGGCAATGGACCGATAGGCAGTGTACCAGTTGAGGTCCGAAAAGGCGGGGTAAAAAATATGTTGACATGTACAATAGTTGTATAGATAATAAGGCACGTTGAGTTCATTTGTGTATATGTTTCTGTTCTAGACACATCCCCCGGGACTCTGCCTATCTCCCTCAGGCAGACCCATGCTTAACCCCGGCCCCCTGCCGGGGTTTTTTTTGGAGGCCAAAAAAAGTTGTACAAAAAGTTTACTTTGTACAGTTTACCGTTTATGCTATGTACACATTATGAATCGAAAATATGTGAAACAACGTACATTTTATGGCGACCAACCCTGACAGTGAGGCGGGTACTTTCTTCCCCATCAGGACAGTCTCGGACCTGACGGGCGTTAACCCGATTACACTGCGTGCCTGGGAGCGGCGGTACGGCCTGCTGAGGCCGATCCGAAAAGAAAGTGGGCACCGTCTCTACACGCAGGAACACATCGATCTTGTCAACCAGGTCGTGGGCCTGCTTGACCGGGGCATGCGCATCGGCCAGGTCAAGGCGCACCTTGACGCCCGGGATGAGGCCAACGCAAGTCAGGGCGAAGGTGACATTTGGCGCCGCTACCGAGACAAAATGGTGGCGGCAGTCATCTGTTTCGATGAGGGCAGCCTCGAAGAAACGTACGGTGAGGCCTTATCGCTCTATCCGGTTTCCACGGTCACAGAGCGATTGGTTACCCCCCTGCTGAAGGAACTGGGTCGGCGGTGGGTCGAAGGCGAGGGGAGTGTCGCCGAAGAGCACTTCTTCGCCTTTTATTTGCGTAACAAGCTGGGCGCGCGTTTCCATCACCGGTTCAGGACTACCCGTGGCACACGCCTGCTGATGGCTTGCCTTCCGGGGGACCGGCATGAGACGGGCCTGCTGCTCTTTGCCCTGGCCGCCAACGATGCGGGATTTGATACCACCTTGTTGGGTGCGGACATGCCGCTGGAAGAGTTGCCGGCCGCCGTCAAAAAAACAGCGAGTCGGGCCGTGATTCTCTCAGGAACGCTGCAGCCGACCGCTGAAGTGCTCGAGCGAGAGCTGCCTGCCTTGGTGCGCAACCTGGCTGTGCCGCTATACATCGGCGGGCAGGCTTCCACCCGGGCTGCCGATGCAATTCGCCGGGCCGGCGCCGAGGTGTTGGGTATCGATATTCAACAGGGCATCAGCCGGTTGATCGATAAGACCGCTCCGCTCGGGGCCGTTGTCTAAGGACCTCCAAGATGGCGCGAGTATTTCCCTCTGCAGATTCCCTGACTCCGCGCAACTCGGGCCCGATCGGCTGGGCCGAACTTGGCCTCGTGCCAGACTCGGTCATCAGGGCTGCCATTCGCCGCCTCAACAGGCAGCGACTGGTGGAAATAAGCGCTGCAAACGTCGAGGCCAGTTCATCGCAACTCAACGCGTTTGTGGACCACATGCGCGCAGCGCCGGTCGCTCTCGTACCCGACTTGGCCAACGAACAACACTACGAAGTGCCGGCATCGTTTTTCGGTCATGTCATGGGCTTGCATCGAAAATACAGCTGTTGTTTCTGGCCTGACAAGGACAGTTCGCTTGATGGCGCTGAGTCAGCCGCCCTGGCCATCACCAGCGAACGGGCCGGTCTGGAGGATGGACAAAACATTCTCGAGCTTGGCTGTGGGTGGGGCTCGCTCACATTGTGGGTTGCAGAGCATTATCCGAACAGTCGAATTCTTGGGGTTTCCAATTCGAGCAGCCAGCGGGAGTACATCACGGAACAGGCACGCCAACGCGGGCTGAACAACGTTGAGATTATGACCTGCGATATGAACCAGTTCGATGCCGGGCGTCAATTCGACAGGGTTGTATCCATCGAAATGTTTGAACATATGAGGAACTACGAGGAGATGTTCAAACGAGTGGCCGGCTGGCTCAATGACCGCGGGCGTTTTTTTATGCACGTATTCTGCCATCGAAGTACGGCCTATCCGTTCGAGGACAATGGTCCATCTGACTGGATGAGCCGTCACTTTTTCTCCGGCGGAATGATGCCCTCCGCTGACCTGCCGCTGAGATTCCAGCGTCATCTGAAGCTGGAACGCCAATGGCTTTGGAACGGCTGTCATTACGAGAAAACGGCAAATGCCTGGCTGCGAAACATGGATCAGCACCGCGGTGACATCATGCCCATTCTGGAAAACACTTACGGTTCGTCAGACGCTGCCATGTGGTTTCAGCGCTGGCGTATTTTTTTCATGGCGTGCGCGGAGCTTTTTGGGCATGACGAGGGCCGCGAGTGGTTCGTGAGCCATTACCGGTTTAAGCCCCACACCGGCACTTCGGGGAGCGACAAGCGATGACTCGAGTATTAATCAATTTTATTTGTTTCCAGCTCGGCTGGTTTGCATGCGTCATCAGCGCGGCCGAGGGCGTTCCAGTTGTCGGGTTGGCCATGGCTGCCGCCGCCGTTGGTTTGCACCTGTTTCTTGCCCGCGACGCCCAGGCGGAGGGGTTGCTGGTTGTGTTTGCCGTGATCATAGGCCTGGGCTACGACAGTCTGCTGGTGGCTTCCGGCTGGATTCGTTACCCGAGCGGTATGGTCATTCCCGGCCTGGCACCCTACTGGATTCTTGCCATCTGGGCGCTTTTCGCAACCACGCTAAACCTGTCCATGGCCTGGCTGCGCGATCGTTTGTGGCTTGCAGCGGCCTTGGGGGCCTTGTTTGGACCCCTGAGTTATCTCGGCGGCGGGCGTCTTGGAGGGCTGGAATTTCTGCAGTCCACGGCCGCATTGACAGCGCTCTCTGCGGGTTGGGCTGTACTGATGCCCCTGATGCTGATGCTTTCGGTGCGCTTTGACGGAACTGCGAGAGTTGCGGAAATGGAATTGGTGTCTTCCGCCCAGAGGCAGGAGTCGTGATTGACTGGTCCTCAGCCTTGGGGGCAGGGGGAGCGCTTCTCCTGTTTGCCTTCCTGTTTTGGGGTGTGAGCCTGGTACGCAATGACGTCAGTATAGTGGACTCATTGTGGTCCCTCATGTTCCTGCTGTCTGCTGGCGCGTATGCGCTACTTATTGAGCAACCGGGCCCGCGAACAGGCTGGTTGATTATCCTGGTGGCGGTGTGGGCGTTTCGATTGTCGATCTACATTACGTGGCGTAATCACGGCGAACCCGAAGATTATCGCTACCAGGCCATCAGGCGCCGAAACCAGCCTGGTTTCAGATTCAAAAGCCTGTACCTCGTCTTTGTGCTGCAGGCGGCACTGGCCTGGTTGATCAGCCTGCCCCTGATGGCTGCCATCAGCGGTCAATCCACGCCCGGGTTGCTCGATTACATCGGTATCGCATTGTGGACGGTCGGCGTTCTTTTCGAGGCCATTGGCGACTGGCAACTGTCCCGTTTCCGGCGCAACCCGGACAACCGCGGCAAGGTGATGGACACGGGGTTGTGGCGATACACGCGGCATCCGAACTATTTTGGGAACTTTACCCTGTGGTGGGGGTTTTACTTCATCGCCTGCTCCGCAGGCGGAGTCTTGACCGTCCTCTCGCCCATCTTGATGTCCGTCCTGCTCCTGCGCGTGTCGGGTGTCGCGCTGCTTGAAAAGAGCATCGGCGAGCGGCGTCCGGCATACGCTGACTACATCAGGTCTACAAATGCGTTTTTTCCCGGGCCGCGCAAGCGCTATGAGGTATCGGGGTCATGAACGTTAGGGTCCATCGCTCGCTCATGGCACTGGTCGCCTGGTCGCTGGGCGCCATCGGCTGCAGTTCAGTGCAGCCGCTTGAGCCGGTCTCAAGCGTCGATCTCGAACGATTCATGGGTGACTGGTATGTCATTGCAAACATTCCCACGTTGTTGGAGAAAGGCGCGCACAACGCCATCGAGTCCTACCAGCTCAATGCCGACGGCTCAATCGCCACTACATTTACTTATCGGGCCGGTGGTTTTGATGGCCCTGAAAAAACGTACCATCCGCGTGGTTTCGTGAGCAGCGAATCCAATGCGGTTTGGGGCATGCGCTTTGTTTGGCCCATCAAGGCGGATTATCGTATTGTGTATCTCGATGCGGACTACAGCGTCACAATTATCGGTCGAAACAAAAGAGACTTTGTGTGGTTAATGGCCCGGACTCCAAGCATTCCTGATGCCGAATACCAGCGCTTGGTGGCCTTGATTGTAGATATGGGATACGACGGCCAAAAGCTTAACAAGGTGCCCCAGGAATGGTAAAAGGCCAGCGGGCCGGCGTCTGGCGCCGCAGGTTCAACGCCATGCGGCTCTGGTTCGACGCGGGCATGGTTGAGTTCGACCCTGAAGCAAGTGAGGTCAAGCGCGTCGACTGGCTGAGGACACTTCCTTTCGTGCTGGTGCACGTGGCGTGTTTGCTGGTGTTCGTCGTGGGCTGGAGTCCGATAGCGGTTGCAGTCGCTGTGCTGCTGTACGCGGTGCGCATGTTTGCAATCACCGGGTTTTATCACCGCTATTTCTCACACCGAAGCTTTAAGACCTCACGCTTCGCGCAATTCCTGTTTGCCGTGCTCGGTGCCGCCTCGGTCCAACGCGGTCCCATCTGGTGGGCTGCGCACCATCGGCATCACCATGCTGAAAGTGAGCAGGCCGATGATCCGCACTCACCGGTGCAACATGGGTTCCTCTGGTCGCACACGGGTTGGTTTTTGTCCCGTTCCCATTTTGGAATCCGGCCCGAACGCGTGGCAGACCTCATGCGTTTCCCTGAACTGAAGCTCCTTGATCGCTTCGATATCCTCGTGCCGGTTCTGCTCGCCGTGGGCCTGTTGTGGTTGGGGAATTACCTCGAATCAGCGGCGCCGCACCTGGGAACCAGCGGCGGGCAGATGCTGATCTGGGGGTTTTTCGTATCTACCGTGGTGCTGTACCACGCCACCTTCACCATTAACTCGCTGGCGCATCGCTGGGGCAGACGGCGATATGCGACCTCCGATGAGAGTCGCAATAACTTCTGGCTCGCACTGCTGACCCTGGGCGAGGGATGGCACAACAACCATCATCATTATCCTGCGTCTGCCCGGCAGGGGTTCTACTGGTGGGAGATCGACCTGACGTGGTATGGGTTGCGCCTGCTGGCTTTGTTCGGAGTTGTCTGGGACCTGAAACCCGTCCCCAGTTCACGGCGTGACAGCGGCAAAATTGTCACCGCGGACGCAGAGCGTGCATCCGCATGAAAATTGCGGTGGTGGGCACAGGCATTGCGGGCAACACGGTCGCTCATCACCTGTCGAAAAAGCATGAGGTCACGGTCTTCGAGGCCGCGAGCCGAATCGGCGGACATACCAACACGGTTACTGTCGAGCACGCGGGCCGCGATTACGCAGTGGACACCGGGTTTATCGTCTACAACGAAAGGACCTACCCACATTTCATTCGCCTGCTGGACAAGCTGGGGGTGGAATGGCAAGACAGCGACATGAGTTTCAGCGTGCAGGACGCGCGCTCTGGGCTGGAGTACAACGGGACCAGCCTGAACGCCTTGTTTGCCCAGAGAAGAAACCTGCTGCGTCCCAGTTTTCATCGAATGATTCGCGACATTCTACGTTTTAACAGGGAAGCTTCCACCCTGCTGGCGCCAGGGGCGGCGGAGCCGACCCTGCAGGAATTTCTGGATGAGCGCGCGTATTCAAGAGCCTTTGTTGATCACTACATCATCCCAATGGGGGCGGCGATCTGGTCAGCAAAGCCCGCAATCATGCGGCATATGCCCGCACGGTTTTTTGCTCGTTTTTTCCATAACCATGGCATGCTGAGTGTCAATGATCGGCCTGTCTGGCGTGTTATTAAAGGAGGGTCGAAGCAGTACGTCGACCGGTTGGTCCGTGACCATCTGGACCGCATTCGAACTCGGGCGCCCGTGCAATCTGTTCAACGCATGCAAGAACACGTCACAGTTCGGGTGGCGGGCGCAGAGCCCGAGCACTTCGATCATGTCTTTCTGGCTTGCCACAGTGACCAGGCGCTGGCAATGCTGGCGGACCCCAGCGAACAGGAGACATCGGTGCTGGGTGCAATGACTTACCAGAAAAACGAGGCCGTGTTACACACCGATGCCAGCATCATGCCGCGTCGCAGAAGGGCCTGGGCCGCATGGAACTATCACCTGCTGGAGGATTCCCAGGAACGCGTGGCGGTCACATACAACATGAACATCCTCCAGGGGCTGGATGCGCCTGTGCAGTTCTGCGTAAGCCTCAATAACACCGCGGCGATCAATCCGGAGCGGATCATTCAAAGCTTTGATTATGAACACCCGGTGTTCACAGCGCAGGCCGTCGCCGCACAGCAGCGTCATGCCGATATCAATGGCGAGCGAGTCAATGGCTTCAAGGGCCGCACCTGGTATTGCGGTGCTTATTGGCGTTATGGTTTCCATGAAGACGGGGTGGTGAGCGCCCTGACAGCGCTCGAGAATTTCAACCAGGGGCAGGCGGATGCAGAGCGCAATCTACGAAGGGCGAGTTAGACACAGGCGCTCGGTACCCTCGAAGCACGCTTTCGAGTACCGCCTGTTCATGGTTTACCTGGATCTCGACGAGCTGGACGAAGTGTTTCAAGGTCGCTGGCTGTGGTCTACCCGTCAATGCACGGTCGCTCGCTTCAAGCGTGAAAACCACCTGGGTGACCCGCGCCAGCCGCTGAAAGAGGCGGTGCGTGAGCTCGTCGAACAAAGAGAAGGGCAACGTCCCGCCGGCCCCATCCGTTTGCTGACCCACCTCAGCTACTTTGGATACTGTTTCAACCCTGTGAGCTTCTATTACTGCTTTTCAAATGACGAGCGACTGGAGTGGATTGTCGCTGAGGTTAATAACACTCCATGGGGTGAGCGGCATTGTTACGTGATGGATGCGCGCCAGGACCAGCGCGAGGAAGGTCGCATGAGGCATCAGCCGGTCAAAGCCATGCACGTCTCACCGTTCATGCCGATGGACGTCGCCTATGACTGGCGATTTTCAACACCCGGAACCTCCCTGAGTGTTCACATGGAAAACCACCAGCCTGGCGGCAAGATTTTTGATGTCACCCTGGCATTGGATCGAACGCCTGTCACCGGGCGAACGCTGGCCCGCGTGTTGATGGTTTACCCACTGATGACTTTGCGGGTCATCTGGGGCATCCACTGGCAGGCATTCAAGCTTTGGCTTAAACGCGTGCCGGTCTATGATCACCCAGCGAAAGCTGTGACCACGCGAGGAGAGAAACTGTGAAATCCGTTAGCCTGGCTTCACAAGAGCATCTTTCAGTGACACCCAAACCCGGCATGCTGGAGTCCCTGGCATGTCGCCTGGTTCTCAGGCAACTTGTTCAGCTGGAACATGGTCGCCTCACCTTGGTGGACCGTGGCGAGGAGCTTCACTTTGGCCAGGCGGACGAACACGCTGAGCTCAAGGTTCAGCTTACGGTTAAAGATCCTTCGTTTTATGCGGACATCGCCTTTGGCGGATCGATCGGCGCAGGAGAGGCTTACATGGCAGGGGCCTGGACCTGCGATGATCTGGTTAGCCTGGTGCGAATGTTGGTTAGAAACCGCTCCGTCCTCGATGGCATGGAGGGGGGCTCGGCGCGTCTGACCCGCCCACTTCAGAAATTGTTCCACTGGATCAACAGGAACACGCGAGAAGGTGCCCGGCGAAATATTTCTGCGCACTACGACCTGGGCAATGCGTTTTTTGCCCTTTGGCTGGACGAGTCGATGATGTATTCCTCGGCCATGTTTCCGGAGCCGCAAACCAGCCTCGCCCAAGGGCAACTCCACCGGCTTGAAGCCGTGTGCAAGAAGCTCGACCTCAAACCTGATGATCACGTTCTCGAGATTGGAACCGGGTGGGGCGGGTTCGCGATCCACGCCGCTGCCCGATACGGTTGCCGGATCACAACGACGACCATTTCCCGGGAACAACATGATCTGGCCCGCCAACGCATCAGGGCGGCAGGGCTCGAGGACCGCATCACCCTGCTGCTGGAGGACTACCGGGATCTCGAGGGTCAATTCGATAAACTGGTCTCCCTCGAGATGATCGAGGCCATTGGGGCGGATCAGTTCGACACCTATTTTGCTCGCTGCGGCGAGTTGTTGAAGCCTGGCGGTCGCATGCTCATCCAGGCCATTACCATCGCCGATGAACTGTTTGACGACTATCGCCGCAATGTTGATTTCATTCAGCGATATATTTTCCCCGGAAGTTGTTTGCCCGCACTGTCGGCCATGCTGGATTCGATCAAGCGACGTTCAAGATTGTTGGTGACCGGTGTCGAGGATATCGGGATTGATTACGCCAGGACCCTGAACATGTGGAGGTCAAATTTCTTCGCTGCCATCGAAGAAGTTCGCGACCAGGGGTTTTCTGAGGAATTCATTCGCATGTGGGACTTCTATCTCTGTTACTGCGAGGGGGGCTTCCTCGAACGATCCATCAGTGACGTCCACCTGGTCGCTGAAAAACCGACCTTCTGAACCATGCGCCGGGAAAGTCATCGCAGGGTGCTGCCCTCGAAGGACTGCCCAGTGTGTGGTCTGTCCTTTAATTGGCGGCGCAAATGGGCGGCCCACTGGGAGTCCGTCCGCTATTGTTCAGAGCGCTGTCGCAGGAATCGCAGGGTTTCGAAATGAATGCACAAGCGTGTCGCTGCATGCGCTTGGTGCTGGGTGACCAATTGAACCGGGAGCACTCCTGGTTCAGCCATGTGCACAATGACGTGGTTTACGTATTCGCGGAACTGCGCCAGGAGACCGATTACGTCCGCCATCATGCACAGAAAGTGGTCGCTTTTTTTGCAGCCATGAAGGCGTTTTCCGATGAGCTTGAATCGGCAGGACACCGCACGCTGTATCTCGATCTGGATCACACGCAGGACGATGTCGATCTGCCGGCACTCCTGCAGCGCCTCTTCACCGAGTGGGGTGTCTCCCGCTTTGAGTACCTGCTTCCCGACGAGTATCGACTTCGGCGTCAATTGGCCGAATTTTCAGAAAAACTGGATATGGACACAGCCGCCCTTGACACTGAGCACTTCCTGCTTCCGTTCGATGTTCTCGGTGAGTGGTTCGATGCGGGTAAAAAGACCCGCATGGAGCATTTTTATCGCCGGATGCGCAGACACCTGGACATCCTGATTGATGATCAGGGTCAACCGGTTGGTGAGCGTTGGAATTTTGATACTGAAAACCGCAAGAAGCTCCCGTCATCACAGTCGATCCCGCCTGTGCTGCGGCTGAACAACCCAACAGAGCCGATCAGGGCCCGAATTGAGCGGCATGGCATTCAGACCATTGGCAATTTCCAGGATGATCTGCAATGGCCGGTGAATGCCAGCCAGGCGCGTAGGGTGATGAACCACTTTATCGAGCACTGCCTCCCCGATTTTGGTCGTTTTCAGGACGCGCTTTCCACGCGAGACCCCTGGCTGTTTCACAGCCGCTTGTCCTTTGCCCTGAACGCCAAGATTCTCTCTCCGCGTGAGCTCGTGGACAGCGTCATGGCGGCTTGGCAAAGGGACAGGCAACGTTATCCGCTGGCTTCGATCGAGGGGTTTATTCGCCAGGTCATCGGCTGGCGAGAATTCATGCGTGGTATCTACTGGACCTACATGCCGGGGTACGCCACCCGAAATCACTTGGGGAGCAAGCGCAAGCTGCCGCGATTCTTCTGGGATGGAAAAACCGATATGGCCTGCATGGCACATGCCATCGGACAATCCCTTGATCATGCCTACGCGCACCACATCCAACGTCTCATGGTCACGGGCAATTTCGCCTTGCTTGCGGGGATCGACCCCGACGAGGTGGATGCCTGGTACCTGGGCATTTATATCGATGCGGTGGAGTGGGTTGAAATGCCTAATACCAGGGGCATGAGCCAGTTCGCCGATGGTGGCGTCATTGCGAGCAAGCCCTATTGCTCCTCGGGGAACTACATCAACAAGATGAGCGACTATTGCGCACAGTGCAGTTACCGGGTGAAAGATAAAACGGGTCAACAGGCCTGTCCCTTCAACAGCCTATATTGGCACTTCATGATCCGGCACCGGGACGAGCTCTCTCGTAACCCGCGTATCGGTATGATCTACCGAAGCTGGGACCGAATGAACGAGGAACACCGGGACGGCGTTCTGAAGACAGCGGAGGCAATACTGGACCAACTCGACGATCTCTGAGATCGGGATATCGATGAACACTGTCTCCGCCGTCGGCGCATGGCGGCTCGACTGGCCTTCCATTACACTGGCGCGAACTCCGAACCCCTGGACCTCCAATGCCGAAACCGTTTCCAAAGCCACTTGCCTGGGTCGTCTGCCTGTTGGCTCTTGCCGCCTGTGAGCCGCAACGGGCGCCCGCACCGAAATATGCAGAACCAGCGAAGTCCGGCGCATTGCAATGGCCGGTTTGGGTGGCGTCTTATATCGAGGAGCACCTCGCCGCACATCCACAGTTTGCGGTCATGCAAGGCCGCCATGAGTTTGACGGGCAATTGCCGGACTGGAGCCGAGAGGGCATCGCCCGCGAGATCAGCCGGCTGCACGAGGCGCGGGCTGCAGCCCTGGCTTTCGAAGACGCTAGCATGACGGCTGAGCAGAGATTTCAGAAACGATACCTGGTCGCATGGATTGATCATGACCTGTTCTGGGCCGAGAAAGCGCGCTGGCCTTTTCGCAATCCTCAGTTTTACCTTGGTTGGCTCAACGATTCGCTGGACCCAAGCCCCTTCATTACGCTGGATTACGCTCCGAAAGCGTTGCGATTGCAGGCTTTTACGCGCTATCTGAACAATATCCCACGCGCAGCGGAACAGATTCAGGACAATCTCGAGATGCCCATGCCGCTGACGTGGTTACAGCTGGGTATCGACGCATTCCAGGGCTATGCCGACTACTTCGAGGCTGATGTGCCCGCGATCTGGAACGACGTAGAGGATCCAAAACTCCAGTCCGAATTTGTCCGAGCAAACACTACAGCGGTCGCGGCCATGAGGCAGCTCGCGAGCTGGCTCGAGAGCCATCGATCCACCGCTACCTCGGACTTTGCTCTCGGTTCGGAGCTTTTCAAACAGATGCTGTGGGACACTGAGCGGGTTGATATCAGCCTGGCCGACCTCGAGGCGATTGGGCGTGCGGACATGCAGCGGAATCTGGACGCCTTGCGGGATGCTTGTGGCGCATTTGCCCCCGGGGCCAGCGTGCAAGACTGTTTCCAGCGCATGAGCAGTCGGAAGTCCGATGATGGTCCGGTCATGAGCGCTCGACGGCAGCTGGGAGAAATCAGGGAATTCATGGTGAGCGAGGACCTCGTGACCATACCCGGCATCGAGGAGGCGCTTGTCGAGGAGGCTCCGCCCTATGCCCGCTCAAATTCCGCCTACATTACGATTCCCGGTCCCTGGGAAAAAGATCAGCCCTCGGTGTACTACATCTCGCCCCCCAACCCGGAGTGGCCTGAAGACGTCCAGGCGGACTACATCCCTGGCGAGGCGGATTTGCTGTTCACTTCCGTTCACGAAGTCTGGCCAGGCCATTTTCTCAATTTTCTGCATGCCAAACGGTCCCCATGGATTTTCGGGCGCGCGTTCGTGGGTTATGCCTTCGGGGAGGGCTGGGCCCATTACACCGAAGAAATGATGCTCGAGGCCGGCCTCAGGGGTGCAGATCCGGAAACACGGATAGGGCAGCTGTCCAATGCCCTGCTGCGAAATGCCCGTTTTCTCTCGTCAATAGGCTTGCATACCCAGGGCTGGTCCGTGGAGGCATCCCAGCGGTTCTTCGTCGAGGAGGCTTACCAGTCAGAAGGCACCGCGATTCAGCAGGCGGCTCGGGGCACTTACGATCCAGGTTATCTGAATTACACACTTGGCAAGCTGCTGATTCTCCAGTTGCGTGAAGACTGGACGGCCACACGGGGTGGGCGAGATGCATGGAAAGCATTCCATGATCGCTTTCTTTCGTTTGGCGGGCCGCCGATACCCCTCGTCAGGCAAGCCATGCTGGATGAGCCGGAGCCTGTGGCTCGATTCCCCGGGGCGGTTCGCGACGATCGACATTCCGGTCACCGGCTCAGTTCATGGAGCTGGGATTGTGAAGATGGTCAACGGTTGGTGCTGACCCGTGTCGGCGTCGAGGGCGAGGGCGACCCGCGGGTGCTGTTCGATTCGCAGGGCGCGCATCAACTCGAACGTGAACCCGTCGCTTCCGGCGTGAAGCACGCCGGTGCCGGACGAGTCTTCTGGAGCAAGGGCAAAGAGGCCAGCTTTGAAAACCAGGGGCTGAGAACGAGTTGCCGGCTCAATGACTTTGATAGTGAATTCGAAGACGCCAAGCTGCGCGGCGCCGATTTCCGCGCCCTGGGTGTCGGGTCGGACTGGTCCCTGGAACTGTTCAGTGCGCGGCCCAGCAGGTTGCTCACATCATCTGATGCGCACTGGATTGAGTTTGATGCCGGCGAGGCTGCGCCCTTGCCGGATGGTTCCGGCAGCGTCTTCAGCGCAAAGCGTGTCGCTCAGACTCTTGTCGTGGAAGTCCGGGCCGGTCCCTGCGAGCACGTCTCAAGCGGTCATGAGTTCGAGACAAAGGTGCGCGTGTTGCATGCCGGCAGAGTTTTCGTTGGTTGCGGCAAGGCACTGCATTAAAGAGCCCTGAAAGATGAAACTGGAATTTTTTGGAGCCGCTGGCGAAGTCACGGGTTCCTGTCATGTTCTGCGAGTAGGCGAGCGCTCCGTTCTGCTCGATTGTGGCCTGATACAGGGCGGTCGCTCGGCTGAGGCCCGAAATCACGACCCTTTCCCCTTCGATGTTGACACCATTGATGCGGTTATTCTTTCGCATGCCCATCTTGATCACAGCGGTCGTTTGCCCCTGCTGGTTCGTCGGGGTTATCGCGGCCCGATTTATGCGCAGGAGGCGACCTGCGAGCTGCTCGCCATCCTGCTGGCAGATGCAGCGAAGCTGGAGCAGAGAGATGCCGAATATCTGAGTCAAAAATTTGGGCGGCGCATCAAGCCTTTATTTACGGTTGAACAGGGTGCGCAAGTCATTCGGCAACTTGAGCCGCTGAAATACGGCACCAGAACCCCCGTCGCGAACGGCGTGACGATCAGGTATCGAGATGCCGGCCACATCCTGGGTTCCTGCACACTGGAGGCCTGGCTTACGGAACAACAGATAGAGCGAAAGCTGGTTTTTTCAGGCGACCTTGGTCAGTATGACACGCCGATCCTGAGAGACCCCGAGCCGATTGACAGTGCCGATGTGGTGATCATGGAATCGACCTATGGGGATCGGCGGCATCGCAACCGGGAAAGCACGATCGAGGAAATTGGCAGCATCATCGCCCAGGCCGGTGCGGATCGAGGCAATATCCTGATCCCAGCATTCGCAGTCGGTAGAAGCCAGGAACTGCTCTACTTGCTCGGTAAGCACTACGAAGAATGGGGCCTGAACCGATTTCGAATCTACCTCGACAGCCCGATGGCGATCGAAACCTCTGAAGTTTACTGGAATTATGCCCAGTTGCATGATGCTGAAGCGGCCAGGCTGGCCCGGAAAAACGGCGGAATGCCTTTGCTGCCCAACCTGCAGCTGAGTCGTTCGACCGAGGAATCGATCGCCATCAACCGCTTCAAATCAGGCGCTATCATTATCGCGGGAAGCGGGATGTGCAATGGCGGGCGCATCGTTCATCACCTCAAGAACCATTTGGAACGTGAGGCCCATCATGTTGTCATCGTGGGTTACCAGGCGCGGGGTTCGCTGGGCAGGCGGCTCGTGGAGGGCGAAGACACCGTTCGCATCCATGGCAAGGACCTGAGGGTTAGAGCGCGGATCCACACCGTTGGCGGCCTGTCCGCACATGGCGACCAGGACGACCTTGCCAGCTGGTATGAGTGCATGGCTGGGGATCCGCCCGTTTTCCTTGTGCATGGCGAGGAACGGGCACGAGAAAATTTTGCCGAGTACCTCCGCCGGCGAAACGAAGCCACGGTCGGTTTGCCATCACCCGGAGACGTACTGGACCTTGAAAGCATGAGTCTCAAGGTGTCCGGATCGCCGGGTGAGCCCTGACGGTCGGGTGGATCATGGCGTTACCCGGGTGAGGAGTTAGCGGTGCCCGGCAGACTTCAGCCAAGTCATATTGCTATGCTTCAACTATTCGTGCTTGCCTGGAGGGGCTGTCATTGAACAGTGGAAAGTTTAAATCCGGCGATCTTTTTCCCACCCTGGATGTCCGATCATCCGCCGACGAGCCCGTGGCCATCGCACGACCCGCGGACGGACGGTCTTGGTTGCTCTTGCTGGTTTACCGGGGTCGACACTGTCCACTGTGCACGCAATATCTCGAAACCCTAACGACCTTTACCGCCCGCCTTGCTGCAGCAGGAATTGAAGTGATCGCGCTTTCCGCAGACAGTCCGAATCAATTGACGGCTCACCTGGAGAATCTGAATCTGGATTTTCCGGTGCATTGCGGCCTGACCGAATCGCAAATGGCCATGCTGGGTTTATATCGCTCGGAGCCACGATCCGCGGAAGAGACAGACCATGTGTTTCCTGAGCCTGGCCTGTTCGTGGTGAATGCCAATGGGCAGACGCAGATCGTTGATATTGCCAACAACCCGTTTACGCGTCCGGACCTTGAAATGCTGGTTTCCGGATTGGAGTGGCTACGCGAGGGCGGTGACCGATACCCAATTCGGGGAACGTATTAATAGGGGATCGTATTTCCATCCCAGTTCACAAAGCGCCCGCTCGATTCCGGCACACCATTGAGCACCACGTTTACGATTCGCTCTGCGCTCTTCTCAGCCGTGTAGAGTTTCTCCGGTTTGACATTCCCCTGGAATGGCCGTGAAAGCTCAGTGTCGGTCGTGCCGGGATGGATGGCCGTCACGCACAACCGGGGGTGTGTTCGGCGTGCCTCGATTGCCAGTGTTTTCAGGAACTGGTTAAGTGCCGCTTTCGATGACCGGTAACCGTACCAGCCGCCTATTCGGTTGTCCTCGATACTGCCGACCATGGCGGAGAGCACCGCAAAGTGACCCGGTTCACGCTTTGGGAATAGTGGAAGCAAGGCCTGCGCAACCAGCAAGGGACCGATGCTGTTGACGGCGAACAGGCGAGCAAGGGCATCTTGATGGCACTGCGCGAGAGACTTTTCAGGCTTAAGATCAGCTTCATGGAGTATGCCCGCGCAGTGGATCACCAAATCCACGGGTGGATTGATCCGGGAAGCGAACGCCCTCACGGACTCGGGTTGCGTGACATCAAGGCTGAGGCAGGACAGACGCGGATCATCGATCTCTTTCAGGGCCACGGCGGTCTGCGGGTCGCGCGCCGTGGCGCATATGGCGCTTAAACCCTCCATGTCCAGGAGTTTTTTGGTGATGGCGAGCCCGATTCCCCGGTTTGCCCCCACGATGATGGCTGAGCTCGGCGTTTTCATTCCGAAAGTCGCCGAGGGGCGTGGATAAACTCCACGAGTCCGATGGACAAGCTGAACGGCCCTGCAGTGGCATCCGCGAGCAAAAAACCCACCTGGCTGATCTGGCTCGCATCGATAGGACCTGCCTCGGGCGTTTCGCGACCACGAAAAACGGGTTTGAATTCATCCAGCAAGAGTTCTGTTTCCTGCCAGTCGCGACTGGCAGGGAGCATTGCCTGCCAGGCGATCCCATTGGGTGAATTCTCCGGGCGGATCCTGAACTGGTAAAACCGCCCGTCCCCCTTGATCCGAATGCGGACCGCATTGGTGTCGGCGGGAAGAGGCCCGATTGAGCATCTCGCAGAGGCGAAGCCCCCGTTGTTTTCCAGCGACAGCTCACCCCGGAACAGGAGGTGGTCCTGTTCCGTATCCAGTTGGCTTGCGGAAACGCCACCCATCACATCGTCGTTGACGACACTCCACTGGTTCTTAGACAAGTCGATCGACACTGAGCTCACGCGCGGACCCCCGGACGCCCAGTGCACGCGACCTCCACATGGCTCGGCAGTTTTCCTGATGCCGTTTCAGTCATGTCGCGATTTATTTGTTTGCAGCGCCGCAAGGGCACGGTCCCGGCCCACTTTGTGGTCTATGATTCTTTCCGGATATTCTCTGCCCAGCGTGACGCCCGCCTTGCTCAGCGTGCTCCCTGGCGCCTCCCAGGGTTGGTGAATGTAACGATTGGGCAGTGCCGAGAGTTCAGGGATATAGCGCCGAACATATTGGCCCTCGGGGTCGAATTTATCGCCCTGGAGCATGGGGTTGAAAATCCGGAAATAAGGCGCCGCATCCGCACCACAACCCGCCGTCCACTGCCACCCCATGGTGTTGCTTGCGAGATCAGCATCGACCAGCGTGTCCCAGAACCAGCGCGCGCCTTCTTGCCAGGGCTGGAGCAAGTGCTTGACAAGAAATGAGGCGGTAATCATCCGCACCCGGTTGTGCATCCAGCCGGTTTGCCATAATTCTCGCATGCCCGCATCGACGATCGGATAGCCTGTCATGCCGGTTTGCCAGGCGTGGAGCTGTTGGGCATCCGGCACCCAGGGAAAATTTTTGTAGGCGCTGTTGAGAGCGTCCGCGGGCGTGTGTGGAAAGTGATAAAGCAGGTGATACCCGAATTCTCGCCAGGCAACCTCGCTGAGAAAGGTAAACCCGCCCGGTGAGGAGTCGAGTTCCGCCCGGACGGTCGCGTCCCAGACCTGTCTTGGGCCCAATTGACCGAAATGAAGGTAGGGTGACAACCTTGAAGTGCCATTCACGCCTGGCAGATTTCGCTCCGCCTTGTATCGTTCCGCATGTTCATTAACAAAAGACTCGAGCGCTTTGATCCCGCCCGCGATGCTGGGGTCCCAAGCCGCTTGCAGGCCGGCATCCCAATGAATTTTAGGCAGCAAATCGAGCGCGGCGAGATCCAGGCTTCCCAAATCAAGCGTCGCAGGGCTGAGTGTGCGGGTATCGACGTGGGTCGGGCCGCGCTGAGGCAGGCTGCGCAGGTGTTTCCAGAAAGGCGTAAAGACCCGGAAAGGTTGACCCGATTTATTGCTGATTTCATGGGGTTCATAAAGTAACGCAGAATTGAAGGTCTCTACCGTCAGCCCTTCCTCACGGAGCCGTTTTTTCAGCCTGGTGTCGCGCGCGATGATGTCCGGTTCATAACGGCGGTTCCAGTACACCGTCGAAATAGGGAATTGGTCCGTGATAGTGGACAATACGTTTTCAGCGCCACCCCGCAGAAGCACCAGTTTCAGCCCGAGCCCCGATAATTCTTCGGTCAAGCTGGTCAGGGCATGGTGCAGCCACCACCTTGACGCGCCCCCAGGCGCCCAGTCAGCCTCGTCTTCCGGCGAGTGGATGTACAACGGGATCACGGGTTGGCCGGCGACGGCGGCGGCTTGAAGTGCTGGGTTGTCTTTAACGCGGAGGTCCTGGCGGAACCACACGATCACGTGATCTTTCATTGGGAGTGCGCGTCAGTGGAAAACTGGAGTGGGAATTTTACCGCAGCGGCTGCGAGCGTGCCCCCTTTTTAAGAAATGGGTGCAGTCGTCCCTGGTTATGATTCGTGGAAGTCGTTGACTCTCGCTCCAGGTTCACACTTGTTTTCGCGGTATAGCTGAGCCCACATTGCGCGCAGTGGGAGGGGGTCGATATCCACGTGAGGGCTCAGGCCCAACTGCAGCTTGAGCCGCTCAGTTTCGATGGCCTGGCTGACACTCTGCAGTCTGTTCATGACAATTTCCTCTCCGATTCAACAGGGTTATTTTTTGTCGTTCTTAATTGTAAGACGCCGTTGATGACCAAAAAGTGACAGTGGCGGTCAGCAGGACCGAGTTTGACCGGCAAATCAGGTAAAATCGCACGGATGTCCGATGCTATTGTCATTCTATGCACCTGCCCGGATGAAAGGGCCGCTGAGGCCCTCGGGAGAGGGTTGCTGTCAGCGCGGCTAGTGGCCTGTGTGAACGTATTACCCTCTGTTCGGTCTATGTATCGCTGGCACAACGAAATCATGGACGAGCAGGAAGTCCTGCTTTTGATCAAGACGATGAACTCAAGGTTTGAAAAAGTATCGGCGTGGCTAACAGCGCACCACCCCTATGATGTACCGGAAGTGGTTGCACTGCCCACACAGGCGGTCTCAGCGCCATATCTTGAATGGCTCGACGCCAGCGTTTCAGGTCCCCAAGTCACAGAAGATCGCCGAGATGACTGACGTGCACAAAATGTTGAATGTGCTGCGGCGTGCACCACTGATTTTGGGACTGATGTTTTCTGCCGCCATCAACGCCCAGCCGGTCTCCTTCGATGAAATCCGGGATTATGACGAGGTATTCAGGATTTCTGGTCGGGCGACCGGCCCGGCCGAGGTAGAAGTCCGCTGGGATATTGCCCCGGATTATTACCTTTATCACAATAAATTCCTGCGTTTTGAATCCAGTACGCCGGGCGTAACGCTCGGGCAGCCGCAGGTTCCGGACGGCCAGCCGAAGTATGATCCCCTGCTGGGGCAGGAGGTTGTGAAATTCCATGACCAGATGCGGGTTAAGCTGCCGCTGCTGTCCATCGCGCAGGGCACCACCCAGCTGTCATTGCAGGTCCGCTCCCAGGGGTGCCTGGAGGACGTGCTGTGTTACCCGCCGTCCATGCAGCGTCTCGAAATTGACCTGCCCGGCGGGTTCGAGGCAGCGCCAGCAGGACTCAGCGGGCTTTTGGGCGAGGTCGCAACGCCCCAGGACACCGTGTTCCAAAGTCTGAATTCCGCCGTTGCCGTGGATGTCTCGGAAATATTTAAGTTCGAGGCCATTGGGATGGATGCCGCCACCGTCCTGGTCAGGTTTACGCCATTAAGCGGATATTACCTTTACCGCGATAAATTCGTCTTTGAGATCGAGGCACCGCCGGGCTACCGAATCGAGCAAATCCAGCTTCCGCCTGGCGTGATCAAGGATGATCCGGAGTTTGGTCCCGTGCCGGTGTATTTCGATGCCATCGAAATACCATTGACCCTGTCAAGGCCCGCAGGCCCCGAGCGGCAGATCACTTTGCGCGCGGAATTCCAGGGCTGCAAGGATGGAGAAATCTGCCTTCCGCCTCAGTCTGAGCGTATCGAGTTCACCCTGGATGGATCGACCACGGCCGTGCCCGGTGCCGATCGCGCGGGGCGAACTGAAGTTCCGCAGAGTGAGCAGGATCGACTGGCAGGGCTTCTGACACAGAATCCACCCATGGCGTTGCTGGCCTTTTTTGTCGCTGGGCTGTTGCTGGCCTTTACTCCCTGTGTGTTTCCCATGGTGCCCATTCTCTCGGGGCTGATTGCGGGCCAGGGGCAGCAACTGACTACGTTGCGCGCGTTCAACCTGTCGCTGGTTTACGTGCTTGCCATGTCGCTGACTTACACCCTCGCGGGCGTGTTGGCCGGCCTGTTTGGGCAGAATCTTCAGGCCGCGTTCCAGAGTCCCTGGATCATATCGAGTTTCGTCGCGGTTTTTGTGGTGCTTGCCTTGTCCATGTTTGGATTGTTCGAACTGCAACTGCCGGGACGCTGGCAGACGGCGCTGACCGAGCGCAGCAACCGGCAGAAAGGCGGTCGTTATGTTGGCGTTGCCGTGATGGGATTGCTGTCTGCGCTCATTGTGGGTCCGTGTGTCGCGCCACCGCTGGCGGCAGCCCTGATTGTCATTGGCGCCTCCGGGGATGCGATGCTGGGTGGCAGTGCCCTGTTTGCCCTGTCTATGGGCATGGGTGTGCCGCTGATTGCTTTCGGCGTGTCCGCCGGAAAGTTGATTCCAACGGCCGGGGCCTGGATGGATAAGATAAAAAAGCTGTTTGGGGTCGGGTTGCTCGCCCTGGGGATCTGGATGCTGGAGCGCATTCTGGCCGGGCCGATCATTCTTCTGTTATGGGGCATCCTGGCCATAGGCTGCGGGATATACCTGGGTGCATTGCAACGACTGTCCGCTGGCGCATCAGGGCGGGACCGGCTCATTCAGGCGCTTGGCGTGGTCCTGCTGGTGATTGGCATACTGGAATTGGTCGGTGCAGCCTCGGGTGGTGACCGTTGGACTGAACCGCTGCGTCAGCTGCGGTTGGGACAATCAGACCATGCCGAGCAGGCGCCGGATTTTCTGCGCATCAAATCGGTGCAGGATCTTGAGCAGGCCCTGAGTGCGTCCGTCGCAGCAGGCCAGGTGTCTTTGTTCGATTTCTATGCGGACTGGTGTGTTGAGTGTATTCGAATGGAGCGGACCACATTTCCAGAGGAATCAGTGGCGGCTCTAATGAGAGAATTCACTTTAATTCAGGCTGATGTCACTCCAAATGACGAGATCGACCAGGCTTTGATGAGCCGCTTTGGCATTATTGGCCCTCCGGCCATCCTGTTTTTTGACCGTCGGGGAGAAGAAATGAGGGCATTTCGCCTGATTGGCTACTTCACGCCAGACGATTTTGCCAAGCACCTGGAACGGGTCCTGGAAAACGGATGAGACACCGGCTAAGCGCAATGGTCCTTGTGGTGGGCCTGACCGCCCTGTTGGGTGGCTGGTGGTTTAGTGCCTCCATGATGGAGCCACAACAGACTCAAGAACAAATACTCAGTTCGCCCGCTGAACTGCTCGGTCAGCGCAGACCCGCGTTTAGCCTGGGCGGGCTGGATGGCCAGTGGCTGTCCGCGTCCGACCTCGAGGGTACCGTTACGCTCATCAATTTCTGGGCCACCTGGTGTGCGCCCTGCCTGCGTGAAATGCCGATGCTGGCCGAAGTCCACGAATCTTACAGGGATCAGGGTTTTCAAGTGGTCGGCATTGCCATGGACAACATGGATGAGGCCCGGGAATTCGCGACTGAACTTGAAATTTCTTACCCGGTGCTCGTCGGTATGGCAGATGTCATGGCGACAGGTCTTGATTATGGCAATCGCGATGGATTGCTGCCTTATTCGGTGCTCATTGACCGCGAGGGCGTGGTGCGTTGGACACGTCTTGGCGAAGTGAAGCGCGATGATCTACTGAGTCAAATGCGCCCCCTGCTGTAATCTGTCCCCTTGGCGTTTAACACTTTTGTAACCGAACTGTTGCTATCTTCGTCAATACTGTGGCGAACTGTGGACAAAACTGCTCGCCTCAGGCAGACTCTTGCGTCCTCGCCCTGCAGGCAACAGCCCGTGGGACAATGAAAGTGAAAAAACGGAGATACCGTGACACGCATTCTCGTACTCAACGGACCCAACCTGAACCTGCTTGGGGAGCGTGAACCTGGGCAATACGGGTCACGCACGCTGGAAGAGATTCTGCAAGACATGCGTGCATTCGCGTCTGCCTGCGGCTTAACGCTGGATCACGTGCAGAGTAATTCCGAGGGGGCTCTGGTTGATGCAGTGCAAAAGGCGGCCCGTGACGGTGTGGACTACATCATTCTGAATCCGGCCGGCTATACGCATACCAGCGTGGCTCTGCGGGATGCCTTGCTGGCCGTCGAGATTCCTTTCATCGAGGTTCATCTCTCTGCCGTCAGTGCGCGCGAACCTTTCAGGCAGCGCAGTTATTTTGCGGACATTGCCCTGGGGGTGATCAGCGGGTTCAGGGGAGAGGGTTACCTGCTCGCGTTGCAGGCCATCATAAATTGGACCGAACCGGGACGGGAGTAAGCGGGCCATGGACATAAGAAAAATCAAGAAACTGATCGAGCTGCTGGAAGAGTCGAATCTCACTGAAATAGAGATCGTGGAGGGTGAGGAATCTGTGCGCCTGACCCGTGGAGGCGCGCCAACAACGCCGCAGGCACAAGCGGTGGTCGCCGCGCCTGTCACATTGGATGCTGCTCCACCGAGTGCGCCGGTGACTCCCGTTGTCAATCCCGTGGAGGAAGAGTCCGTTCCCGATGGCCAGCTGGTCAGGGCCCCGATGGTTGGCACGTTCTACGCCTCATCAAGCCCGGAATCTGAGCCTTTTGTCGGCATGGGGGACAAGGTGGCAGCCGGAGACACCCTGTGCATCATCGAGGCCATGAAGATGTTCAACCAGATCGAGTCCGACTTTTCGGGAACTGTGGTCGCTATCCTGGTTGAGAACGGCCAGCCGGTTGAATTCGACCAGCCGTTGTTCGTCATTCGCTAGTTCAGACAGGTACCCATCAAAGTGGCCATTTTCGAGAAGGTCGTTATTGCCAATCGGGGTGAAATCGCCCTGCGAATTCTGCGCGCCTGTCATGCCATGGGAATCAGGACGGTGGCGCTTCACAGCACGGTGGATCGTAACCTGAAACATGTGGCAATGGCCGATGAGTCTGTGTGTATCGGTCCGGCGCCCGGCATCGAGAGTTACCTGAATATTCCGGCGATCATCGCTGCCACCGAGGTGACCGATGCCGCCGCCGTCCATCCGGGATACGGGTTTCTTGCTGAGAATGCGGATTTTGCCGAACGGGTTGAACAGAGTGGTTTCGTGTTCATAGGCCCGAAACCGGAAACGATCCGGCTGATGGGTGACAAGGTATCAGCCATCAAGGCCATGAAGGAGGCCGGTGTGCCCTGCGTTCCCGGTTCCGACGGGCCACTGCCCAAAGAGTTGCCCCCCTGCATGGAGATCGCAACGTCCATCGGTTACCCCGTGATCATCAAAGCCGCTGCCGGTGGTGGAGGCCGGGGGATGCGGGTTGTAGAGGCCGAGGCCCATCTTGCAAACGCCCTGCAACTGACACGACAGGAGGCGCTCACGGCCTTTGGGGACAGCACGGTGTACATGGAAAAGTATCTTCAGAACCCGCGTCATATCGAGATACAGGTGATGGCCGATCAGCACGGTAACGCGGTTTATCTCGGTGAGCGGGATTGTTCCACCCAAAGACGTCATCAGAAAGTGATCGAGGAGGCCCCCGCACCGGGCATCACGGACGAACAACGAGAGCAGATTGGCCTTGTCTGTGTGTCCGCCTGCCATCGAATCGGTTACCGGGGCGCGGGAACTTTCGAATTCCTGTACGACGACGGACAATTCTATTTCATCGAAATGAACACGAGGATTCAGGTAGAGCACCCGGTTACCGAGTGCGTTACGGGCATTGACCTCGTCCGGGAGCAGATTCGCGTGGCGGCGGGTGCTCCGCTCTCGCTGCAGCAGGAGGACATTCGCATTCATGGCCACTCGATTGAGTGCAGGATCAACGCCGAAGATCCCGACACCTTCATGCCGTCACCGGGCATGATCGAGGCATTCCATGCACCGGGTGGGCCGGGCGTGCGCGTAGATTCACATGTCTATGACACCTACCGGGTCCCGCCTAACTACGATTCCATGATCGCAAAGGTCATCACGCATGCCGAGAGTCGGGAGGCCGCCATCGCCCGCATGAAGGTGGCGCTGGAGGAAATGGTTTTGAGTGGCATCAAGACCAACGTCCCCCTTCACAAGTGGCTGCTGTCAGATCCGGGCTTTGTCGAGGGTGGATTCAACATCCACTACCTGGAGAAGCGCCTGGCGGATCGTGAGGGCAGCGCATCCTGATTCCGGCTGCCCGCCATTGAGCCCAGCTGCCTACATCACAGCTCGCGTCTGCGTGCAGCGCCGTTACGTCGAGTGGGTTGAAAGCCTGCTCTGGGAGCATGGTGCCTTGGCGGTGTCGCTCACCGACGAAGCCGATCGGCCTGTTCTGGAGCCGGGTGTCGGGCAAACCCCATTGTGGCCGGAAGTCGAGGTGTGCGGCCTGTTCGCGAAAGAGGCTGAATTGAACGGGCTCAGCGCTCTTTTTGCGCTTGTGCCGGGGGTCGAATCGCCAGATCATACGAGCTTTGATCGCTTGGCTGATTGTGACTGGAGCCTGGCCTGGCAGCGCGGACTGGCAGCTATGCCTTTCGGCGACAGGCTTTGGATCGTCCCCCAGCACCTGCCGCCACCCCCGGGGGCGGAGTGCATCGTCCAGCTCGATCCGGGGCTGGCTTTCGGGTCCGGGACGCACCCGAGCACACGCCTGTGTCTCGAGTGGTTAGCCGGACAGGACCTGAGCGGGTTGTCAGTGCTCGATTTTGGTTGTGGATCAGGAATCCTGGGCATCGCTGCGGCGCGAATGGGTGCCCGTCAAGTGCTGTGCGTGGACAATGATCCGCAAGCCTTGATTGCCACCCGCGAGAATGCACAAGCCAACGAGGTTGAGGATTGCATCGAGGTTCGTTCATCCCTGGGGTCCGGAAACCTCAAGGTGGATGTCGTGCTGGCAAACATTCTGTCCGGTACACTCATCGCTCTGGCGCCTCAGTTGTTGGCGTCCATGAAAGACAATGCTGTGCTGGTTATGGCGGGTATTCTTGAAGATCAGGGGGCCGCGGTCATGGCGGCGTACGCGCATGACATTCCTGAATTCCGGACGAGCCGGGAGAATGAATGGCTGTGTCTGATCGGAGCAAAGGCAGTTCGGGCGAAATAAATGGAAATCGTTAAGATCAACCTGGGTTCCGGGCACTGGAAATTTGAAGGCTGGGTCAACGTGGACCTGGACAGGAAGAGTCGTCCCGATGTTTGCGCCAACCTCGCAGCACCCCTGCCTTTTCGCAACGCTGTTGCGGATTTCTTGCACGCTGAGGATTTCATCGACCAGCTGGAACTTGACCAGGCGCGTAGCTTTCTCAGCGAGTGCCGCAGAGTGCTGAAACCCGGCGGCGTGGCGCGGATGTTGATGCCTGATCTCGAGAAAATGGCACGAATGTACCTGAAAGATCCCGAGGGCCTGAAGCGACTCTGGCTGGAGCATGTGGGCGTGCCTTTGGCCATCGGAACGAGCGGAGAGGTTTTCAACCTGGGCATGCGCTTTGCCGGTCACCGCTTCATGTACGACCCCGAAACGTTTAAGCAGCTCTGCCGGGAGTGTGGTTTCGAAGCCCGCAGAGCCTCGTACAATCAGAGCGATGTTCCCGAGTTGCGCGCGCTCGACCTGCGCGGACCGCATAACTCCATCAGTATGCACTTCGATTGCTACGCGACCCCCTGAGCTGAAAGTTCAGACCGTTGCCAATAAATCCAGCAATTGCTCCGGCGAGCGCCAGTCCCGACCACAGACGTAACGCGGAAGATTCCATCGATCGCTGTCCCTCGTGACAGATCCGGCTCGCGTACCGAAGGCCGCGCGCGTGAGATGCTGCTCTGCATGGCCCGGGAAAAACTCCTCCCGGATATATCGGCTGGATTCACCAAACGGGTAGGCGAAAAACCCGGGCCAGGTTCCGCTGCGCCCCCGAATGTACTCGGCGGCATCGATCACCTGTTGACGGCATTGCTCGTGGGTATCAATCGTCCCGAACCCCCGGGCGCTGCCCTCATGCTCGAGCAGGTCGGGATGATTGTGGTCCCAGCCGTGATTCGCCACGGCAAGCAACCCGCCAGGGTTTGCCCACCACGCTTCGCTCATCCAGCCCTGACCAAACAGGGATTTACGGTCGATGATCTTGCGTGCTTGCGGTGACGCAATGACGAAACTGGTGGCATGCAGGCCGGGCAGGGCATCGCGACCGTGCCGTTGTTGAAAATCCTGCATGATGCCTACCATGCTGCGTTGCAGGCCGAATCCAGGCCACTCAATGTCCTTGATGTCAAAGTCGCAGCCGTCATCAAAGGTCAGGCAAACACAGGGTTCGTGCAGTGAATCATTTTTGTCGTCCAGCCAGTCGGCCAGCTGCGACAGGGAGACGATGTGTGTTCCGCTTGTGTACAGCGCCTTGAGGTCTCCTGCAAAGGCGACATGATCATTATTGGCGGTCGAGTGACCGGCGATATTCTGCGAGTGATAGGTCAGTACAGCGGGCACGGTCTACTCGGGTGAGTTTCCCCAAAGGGCGGCATTTTTACGCCACAGTGACAACAGGTACGGACGATACAGAGCCACTTCCGCGGTGTCGGCACGCTGGTCCATGTAAGACAGCATGTCCTGCGCACTGAGTGTGCCGAAGATGACATCGACGAACTGGCCGAAGAGCTCCGCATACAGCGGCGAGTAGGCAACCTGGTCCCGATTCTCGTCGAGTCGACGCGTTTGCGCCTCGAGGGCAACCGTGCCAAGGCTCTTCCCCGCGATGATTTGCACGGACTGAGATTCATGATAGTTGGCCAGCGGGGTGAATCCGGCTTGACTGACGTACAACTCAAATTCCTCGGGTGTACAGAATTGATTGCGACCCACATCCTTGCGTTGCGTTTGGTCAGCATCGGCCCAGACCAGCGGTTCATAGGCCCAGCGGCGCCAGCCGACCGGATGCACCAGGTTCCAGGTCTCTACAAAAATCAGACCACCCGTTTTGAGCACCCGATGCAGGTCCTGGAGGTAAAGAAACAGATCTTCCTTGTCCATGTGGCAGAACACGGCAATGGAGTATGCCTTATCGACAGACTGGCCCGGCAAGGCGTCGAGAGCGCTTCTGGTCAGCACGTGAAAATCGACATTGGCATGGCAATCCAGGCGTCGGCTCGCGTGTTCAATCATGTTTGCCGAAATATCCACGCCGGTCCAGCGCCCGCAGCGCGGTGCGAGCTCCCTGCCGATTCGCCCTACGCCACAACCCAACTCAAGGACATGATCGGTCGTTTTCACGTCTAGTGCGGTAGCGACCTGCTCCGCAGACCAGGCTCCGGTGTGTCTCAAAATGTCTTCGCTGCTGCTGCCGTCAACTGCGGCCATGGCTGCTTCGGGAGTCAAAGCCCGTTGATCCCACAGGGCGCCGTATGAGGTCTGATTCATGTCCTCGCTCCGAGGCGGGCGCTTCGAATTGCCGCTTTCCCCATGGCGTCCATGCGAGACGCGAGGGCGACAAATTCAGAAGCCATCTCCGGCCTTCTCGCTTCTTGTTTTTGGGTCGCGAAGTATAGCTTTTCTAATGAGGCAAGTCTGCATATCTCTCGAGGTGCAGTGCCGTGGGGACTGTCAATGCGCGCCCAATTCGGACAGAATTCCTCCAGATGACTCTTGTTCGCCGCGTGAAATGAAACGTGGCAGGAAAACCTGGTTTTTGACTCATGGCAAAACTTTACTTTTATTACTCTGCAATGAATGCGGGTAAAACAACCGTTCTACTGCAGTCCGCTCATAATTACCGGGAGCGCGGCATGACGCCCCTTCTTTTCACTCCGCGCCTCGATGATCGCTATGGTGTTGGCCTGATTCAGTCGCGCATCGGCCTGAAATCAAATGCGCTGATTTTTGAGGAGGATCATGATCTGTTTGACACAACACGGGCTGAGCTGGAGAAAAGAAATATTCACTGTGTGCTTGTGGATGAAGCCCAGTTTCTTGTTCGGGATCAGGTGTATCAACTGTCCGAGGTGGTCGATGAGCTGAATATTCCCGTCCTGTGTTTCGGTTTGCGAACCGACTTTCAGGGCGAGTTGTTCACGGGCAGCAAATATCTTCTGGCCTGGGCCGACGAGTTACAGGAACTGAAGACCATCTGTCACACGGGCCGTAAGGCTACCATGGTCGTTCGGGTGGACGAGAATGGCTATGCCGTTCAGCAAGGTTCCCAGATCGAAATTGGCGGTAACGATCGATATGTCTCGGTCAGTCGCAAGGAATTCAAGAGCGTGTTCACCGGGGCCAAGCGCATCAAGTTTATTGATGTCGTGCCCGGTGCGGCGGGTGATGACGGCGAGGAAATTCCGCCGGGTCTGCTATGATTCTGTTATCGCCCAGTCTCAGGATGAGGTCTTAGCATGCGGTTCTTGATTGTCATCATCGTGTTGCTCCTTGCAGTTTACAAATTTATGCCTGAACCGGAGCCCGTTCCCCTTGAGGAGGGCATCATTGGGGAGCAGGTGAAGGTTTTGCGGAAAGCCGAGAATTACGAGGACCAGTACATCAAGTCCACCGACGCTCGAAAAGAGCAGATGGAGGAGCAGTTGGAAAAAGCGGCTGGAGGCGGCTGATTCCAGATCTATTTCTGAGAGTTTCGGCTGCTTTCTAAAGCCTGGCGCAATTCCGAAACGATGTCGGCGGCATCCTCGATGCCCACTGAAACCCTGATCAACTGGTCTCTGATTCCAAGGCGTTCTCGTTCATCTTTCGGCACTTTCTCGTGCGACGTGGCGACCGGCTGCGAGACAATGGTCTCAATGCCACCAAGACTCACCGCGCACGGAATCCACTTCAGCTGACTCAGAAAACCAATGGGTTGAATGTCCTCGGCGAGTTCGAAACTCAGCATGCCGCCAAATTCACTCATTTGTCGGACCGCGATATCGTGACCAGGATGGCTTTCCAGGCCCGGATAATATACCCGTTGCACCGCCTCGTTTTGGTCCAGCGCCTCCGCGACAGCCATTGCGTTAACGCTTTGCTGGCGGACCCGCAAGGCCAGTGTTTTCAAACTGCGCTCGAGGAGCGCGCAGTCCTGTGCATTCAGGTTGCCGCCATACATCAGGGCATGAGCGCGAATTGTGCCGATTAATTCCGCAGAGCCAAGAATGGCTCCGCAGGACAGATCGCTGTGGCCGCCAAGGTACTTGGTGCCGCTGTGCACGACCAGGTCGAAGCCAAAGCGCAGAGGGTTCTGCAAAATAGGAGTTGCGAAGGTGTTGTCAATGACGCTGATGAGTTCGAATTCGCGAGCAAATTCCGCGACTACGGTGAGATCCACAACCGATAGCAGTGGGTTGGTGGGAGACTCCACAAACAGCAATTTCGTATTGGGCCTGAGTCCGGCGCTCAGATCTGGAATCGTTCCCGCGCAAAAGCTGTAGTCGATCCCCAGTCGATCGAATTCCCTCGTCACCAGCCCATAGGTTCCGCCGTAAACCCCCTCGAGCACAATGGCGTGATCGCCGGGGGCGAGCAGCCCGATGGTTGCCGCAGATATGGCGGCCATGCCCGAACTTGTCACCATGCCGTCTTCGGCCGACTCCAGAGCGCACAGCTTGTCCGCGACCACCTGCTGGTTGAAGGTATTGAAATAACGGGGATAGCGAATGTGGGGCGTGCCCAGGTATTCGATGGCACTGGAGGTAAATATCGGAGAATTGATGCCCCCTTGATTCGACTCCGACCTGCTTCCTGCGTGCACAGACATGGTTGATTTTTTCACTCTTTAGCTCCTGCTGCCGGGTTTTTCATCCCGTGTGGGTTCATGGCGAGCGCCCCATTTCGGGGTGATTCACGCCATGATTTAGCGCTGACATGATGAACAATAATAGGACGATCTTTGCCCGATCACTTTTCGCCTGATCGTGCCACTGCATTGCATGCAAGTGAGTCCATTCCGCTCGTAGACCAAAAGATCCTGCGCGAAATATCCTGGGGTGCCGCCGGTACCACTGAAGTCTCTCAAAGTGGTACCTCCCTGTTGAATCGCGCGGCGAAGCACATCACGAATTGCCTCAGCAAGGACCGTGTAGCGCGCCAGCGAAATCCTACCTGCCGCGCGATTTGGATGAATTCCCGCCATGAACAAGGCTTCGGAGGCATAAATGTTTCCGACACCGACGACGACCCGGCCATCCATGATGAAACTCTTCACCGGCAGTCTACGGTTGTGAGCCAGTCGGTGCAGATACTGCCCATCAAAATCATTCCCCAGCGGTTCGGGACCCAGCGAAGCGAGCAGCGCGTGGCGCTCTGCCGGGCCCTCACTCCAGTGCAGTGACCCAAAGCGTCTCGGATCGCAGTAGCGCAAGGTGACTCGGTCGGTATTGATGTCGAAGTGTTCATGTTTGCGCAGAGCTTCATTCTCGCGACTGGCGCGGATGGAGCCAGACATCCCCAGGTGCAACAGCAATGCGCCCCACGAACCTTCGATGATGATGTACTTGGCTCGCCTTCTCACCCGCTCAACGCGTTGACCGCATGCGGCAAGAACCTGGTCGCTCACAGGCCATCGCAACCGAGGCTCGCGAATATCGATGGAGATGATGGTTTGACCCTCAAGCCAGGGCCGTATGCCTCGACAGGTGGTCTCAACTTCGGGTAATTCCGGCACCCCTATGCCTCGCTTGTGAATCCGCAATACAATACTGCAAACAGTGGGGTCAAATCACTCGTGCTTCCAGAGGCTGTCATCCTGGCTGGTGTGGATACCGGCGGTACATTCACAGATGTTGTCGTCGCCCTCGATGGCACGCTCAGGCACTGCAAGGTGTTATCCACCCCGGATGATCCCTCTGAAGCGATTCATGAAGGCCTGGAGCGCCTGGGCGTTGCGCAGACGGTCACTCGGTTAATCCATGGAACGACGGTAGGTACGAATGCGGTGCTGGAAGGCAAGGGCGCTAAGGTCGTTTATGTGACGAGCGAGGGATTCGGCGATGTTCTCACGCTGGGGCGCCAGCAACGTTCGGAAGTTTATTCACTGTGCCAAGCCAAATTGAGCCCCCCGGTCCCGGCCGCGTTGTGTCTGGAGGTGCCCATACGTATTACCGCTGATGGCGAGCTTCTGCATCGTGCGGATGAGGAAGCGCTCACCCAACTTGAGGAGACTGTTCGCGAACTGGATCCGGACGCAGTGGCAGTCAACCTTTTGTTTTCCTTCCTGCGCCCGGACGAAGAGCGGCGTGTTGCGTCGGCTCTTGGTGAAGCCTGGTTTGTTTCCCTGTCCAGCGAGGTTTTGCCTGAATCACGGGAATACGAGCGGGGTATGGCCACATGGCTGAACGCATCGGTGGGTCCTGTCATATCCCGCTATCTGAAAAAGTTGCAGCGGCGACTGCCTCAGGCCGAGATTTCCGTGATGCAGTCCTCGGGCACAACCATTTCAGCGGGCCAGGCGGCGCAGCAGGCTGTGCGGCTGCTTTTGTCTGGACCCGCGGGCGGTTTGGCCGCTGCACGTTTGTTGGCACAAGAGTGCGAAATAGACCGCCTCTTGAGCTTTGACATGGGCGGCACATCGACCGACGTATCTCTTTTGGAGGGCGAGCTTGCACTTGCGCACAGAGGTTCAATCGCCTCCTGGCCGTTGACCATACCCTCCGTGGACATCCAGACCATCGGTGCGGGTGGGGGTTCAATCGCCTCTGTGGATCTGGGCGGGGCGCTTAAGGTTGGACCTGAATCGGCGGGTGCTTCACCCGGGCCGGCCTGCTATGCGCTGGGTGGCCAGCAGCCAACCGTTACAGACGCCAACCTGGTGCTGGGCCGGATTCCAGATACGGTCTTGCTGGGCGGCTACCTGTCATTGTGTGTCGAATCTGCCGGGAGGGTAATGGACGCATTGGCTGGGGAACTGGGCTGTTCGCGAATCGAAGCAGCCCAGGGCGTCATTCGTCTTGCAAATGAGCACATGGCCCGAGCGCTCAGGATAATTTCCGTCGAACGCGGTCATGACCCCGCCCGATTCGCATTGCTTGGTTTTGGCGGTGCAGGCGGCCTGCACGCCTGTGAGCTCGCCGAGCTTATGGGTATAAAGTGCATTGTTCTTCCGGCCAGAGCCGGCGTGCTCTCAGCGGCCGGAATGTTGGCCAGCGAGCCCGGCAGGGACTTCTCACGAGCAGTGTTGGAATTAATCGAGCGTTTCCCAGGCGAGAACATCGAAGCGGGTTTTGCAGTACTTGAGCAGCGCGCAGCCGCACAGCTGCAAGCCGAGGGAATCGCCGCGAGGGAAATCCGGTATCAGCGCAATCTCGAACTTCGCTATCGAGGCCAGAATGAATCATTGTCCTTGGATTATGAAGGAGGTGCGGATCACGTGGGCCTTTTTCATGCCGAACATGAAAGGGTCTCTGGTCACCGGCTGGATTTACCCGTGGAGTTGGTGAACCTGAGGCTTTCGGCACGCGCGCCGGCCGCCATGCAGCATCTCGACAAGCTAGAGTCTGTGGAGTCGAATCCAGTGCCCGGAGAGGGATTTGCAACAGACCTGGGGCAGGTGGTTCGGATTTGGGATCGGGAATGCCTTCCGCCAGGATTCAGCACTAAGGGCCCGGCAATCATCAAAGAACACGCAGCAACGACGTGGTTGGCACCCGGCTGGGATCTCGAGGTGGATGAATGGGGAAACTTGAGGCTTGCCGTCAATCCATAAAAAAACCCGCTTCGAAGTGGCGGGTTTTCGTGTCTGGCAGTTTGTCGATCTTTATTTGATCTTGGCTTCCTTATACACCACGTGCTTCCGCACCACGGGGTCATATTTCCTGATCTCCATTTTTCCCGGCGTGTTTTTCTTGTTTTTATCGGTCGTATAGAAGTGACCGGTGCCGGCAGATGAAACCAAGCGTATTTTATCGCGTGCTGATTTAGCCATGACTGATTGCTCCTTTAAACGCGTTCGCCGCGGGCGCGTAAATCTTTGAGGACCACATCAATACCCTTTTTGTCGATGATTCGGAGTCCCTTGGTCGACACGCGCAGTTTCACCCAGCGGTTTTCACTTTCCACCCAAAAACGGTGATTGTGAAGATTGGGCAGGAAACGCCGCTTGCTCTTGATGTTGGAGTGCGACACGTTGTTTCCAGTGACCGGACGCTTGCCGGTAACCTGACATACTCTGGACATGGGTTTTTTCCGATCATTCTGCTGCGAAACAGGGGCGCATTTTATACATCAACTGGGCCCGGCTTGCAAGGTTATCAGGCAGAAACCGGCCCTGGCTCCATGCTTTGCAATGGGCTTTGGAGTAAGCCGCGTTTGGCCATAGAAACGGGTTGTCCCGCCCCCAGGATAAGGTGGTCCAACAAGCGAATGTCCAGAAGCGCGAGGGCGTGACCGAGTCGTTGCGTAACAGACCGGTCGGCAAGGCTGGGTTCGTTGATCCCCGAAGGATGATTATGCGCGGCGATGATTGCTGCTGCGCCAAGGATCAATGCGCGCTCAGCGACCACTCGGGGGTGCACCTGGGCGCAATCGATCGTACCCAGGAATAATTCCTCCGAGCAGATCACACTGTGGCGGGAGTCCAGAAAAATGACTGCAAATACCTCCCTGCCGCGACCGCCGATCCATGACTGCAAATAGTCCGCCGTGGCGTTTGGGCTGCTCAGCGTGATACCTGGCCTGAGTTGGGCCCAATGCCAGCGTCGCTGCAGTTCCAATGCGGCAGCCAAGCCAATCAGGCCAATGTCGTCCGCATCCCGTATATTCAGGGTGCGCTCATTAAGGCGTCTGAACAGGGTCCGCAGCCCATCGGGTTGTGCAAGCAACCGAATTGCATGCGAATGGTGGGTCTGCTCAGGTCGCCCAGCGGCGAGACTGAGGGCGAGTAGTTCGGCATCGCTGGCACGGACCATGTCGTAAAGTGCGTTGAGTCCGGTGCTGTTAATTTTCAGCTCCCGCCGATTCCGGAATGAAGGCGATGAATTTCACCACCTGATGATCGCCTCTCAGGCTCGCTACGGACAGCCGACATGTGCCCGATGAGAAGTAGGAACAACGTGCCAGATTGCCCAGGCTGGCAAGTTTTCCCGGTTGTCGAAAGGGGCAAGACGGCGCTCTCCCGCCTTGATATGATGTGTGGTGGAAAATTTAAAAATTTTAAAAATTTAAACATACCCAGAACAAAAAAATTCACACATCACATGTGTCGATTGACCCAAACATGACTGGAATCCAGATTAAATTGCTCGATTCGCGCCTAGGTCAGGACATTGCCTTGCCCGAGTACGCGACCGGCGGGTCCGCGGGAATGGACCTCAGGGCCTGTATAGAGGACGCGTGGACAATATCGCCCGGAGAAACGGTGCTCATTCCCACGGGATTTGCGATACACATCAGTGACCCCCGGCTGGCCGCGGTCATCCTTCCGAGATCTGGCTTGGGTCATAAACGCGGCATCGTTCTCGGAAACCTCGTCGGCCTGATAGACAGCGACTATCAAGGCCAGGTCTACGTGTCCTGCTGGAACCGCTCTGACACGCCATTCGTGATCGAGGTGGGTGCGCGCATTGCCCAGTTGGCGTTCTTGCCGGTTCAGCAAGTAAAGTGGGACGTGGTGGATGAATTCGATACAACGCGGCGCGGCGCGGGTGGCTTTGGGCATACGGGACAATCATGAAACTCGACATCAAGGGACTGTTGCCCAGCCGGAAAAACAAGGAGGAACCCTCCGATACCCACTTTGCCGACGGTCCTGAAAAAGCCTCGCCGGGCTTAGTGAACAAGCCGACTCCTTTTCTCGTCGCCGGGCTGCTGCTGGTCATCGCGCCCCTGGTCCTGATGAATTCTGACAGAGAAGAGCGCGCGGAGGCCGAAATGGCTGTCGGAAGCGATATGGTCTCAAGTATATTCTCAGCCGTAACAGAGCTCAGGGGCCTGCTCGAGAGCAATCAGCTCACCCAATTGGCGCTGACGGCGCTGGAAGACCCTGAGCAAACCCCGGAATTACAGCAATACATCAGTGAGCAGTTGCCTGAGACGAAAAGCGTTGTTTTGCTCGAGGCTGAACATTACATCACCCGAACAGACCTCAGCCAGGAAAATGGCTTCGTTCTGATGGACTTGTTGATGGAGGCCGAATCACAAGAGTTTGCCCGTGTTCAATCTTTTGATGATTCGGGTGAGAGGGTCATCGCGACCGCGAGGGTGCTCAGGCACACCTCGGACGAGTTGCCACTTGAGGATGCTGAGGAGCGACCCACGGAGCCAGTGGCCGAGCCGATCGGGTTTCTGGTTTTGAAGATGAACCTGGAGTTCGTCACTCACCCCTTTGCTGAAGTAGCGCCGGGTGACATGTTCATCGCGCTCCAGCAGCGCAATGGCCGCTTTGGGTCCACGGTATTGGCTGAAAGCAACGCCCAATTGCGCACATCCGAGAATCCCCGAGTGCTCAATGTTCCCTCTTCACGACTCAGTGTCGTTTTGCCGGGAATTCCTTCACCTTCCGCATTGCAGGGCTTGCTCAAGGTCCTTGCGATTGCGCTTGGGGCGCTGTGCATCGTATATGGTGCGATGCGGTGGGTACTCGTCAGGCGCCTAAAAACATCGCTTGAGCCGGACGCGAACGGTGATGAGGCTGCCGAGGCGCTCGAGTTTTCAGGCTTTACAGAAGCACAGGTTGATCACACGCAAGAGTATGACTCAGAGCCAGGTTCGCTCGAATCGAATGCGCCCCAGGAGCCGGATCTGACGGTTTCAACCGTTCCAGAATCATCAGCGTCACTGTCCGATGTCGAACCGGGCACCGATCATGCAGAGGCGCCGAGCGACATGGACCCGGTTGTGCATCTCGAGGCCGATGCCTTTGCCGATGACGGACGAGGTGCACGCTCTGAAGAGAAAAAATCTGATGAATCCGAAGCCGGCGGGCTTGCATTGAAACAGGAAATATTTCGAGCGTACGATATTCGCGGCATTGTCGGCGAGACGCTGGATCGGGGCGTGGCGCGCCAGGTAGGCCAGGCGATTGGAGCTGCTGCGCTCGAGGAAAATGCGGACCCGGTTGTTGTCGGCCGTGATGGCCGGCACTCCGGTCCAAGCTTATCGAGGGGGATGATCGAGGGCATTGCCTCGACTGGCTGCGATGTGGTTGATGTGGGCGCTGTGCCCACTGGAGCCCTTTATTTCATGGCCAATGTCATCGACAGCGGCTCGGGCGTCATGATTACCGGCAGTCACAATCCGCCGGAATACAATGGATTCAAAGTAATGATTGGCGGTGAGACTCTTGCGGGAGACCGCATTACCGCGCTTTTTCACCGACTGCAAGCCGGCAATCTTCCTGTCGGTCAGGGCTCTGTCACGCAGGTTTCGGTTCTCGAGCGTTACAGGGAACGCATTGCAGGCGACATTCAATTGCAGCGACCAATCAGGGTGGTTGCAGATTGTGGCAATGGAATCGGGGGCGCTTGCGCAACGGACATCCTGCAAGCCATCGGCGCTGATGTTTTGCCGCTCTATGATGAGGTGGACGGCGATTTCCCGAATCACCACCCGGACCCCAGTGAGCCTGAAAATCTGAATGACCTGATCTAAATGGTCAATTTAACCAATGCGGATCTGGGCGTTGCTTTTGACGGAGATGCGGATCGCCTCGGTGTCGTTACACCGAGTGGCGAGATCGTTTTTGCCGATCGGGTAATGATGCTATACGTTGCTGAAATTCTTGGCCGCAACCCGGGCGCTCCCATAATCTATGACGTGAAGTGCACCGGCGCCCTGGCGCAAGTCATCAGTGAGTCAGGCGGCGAACCGGAGATGTACAAAACCGGTCACTCGCTTATCAAGAATCGCATGAAACAGGTAGGTGCTCCCTTCGCCGGCGAGATGAGCGGGCATTTTTTCTTTGCGGACCGCTGGTACGGGTTCGACTGCGGCATCTACTCCGCATGCCGTTTGTTGGAAATACTCGCCCTTGATGAACGAACGCCAAAGGAAGTCCTCAGCGGTCTGCCGAACAGCATCAGCACACCAGAGCTCAAGGTACACATGCAGGAAGGGGAGAATCACGCCTTTGTGAAACGTTTCCAGGACGAGGCGGTCTTTCCAGGCGCCAGTGTCAGTACGATTGATGGATTTCGCGCAGATTTTGAAGCTGGTTGGGGCCTGTGCCGGGCTTCCAATACGACACCCATCCTGGTCGTCAGGTTTGACGCGCAGTCAGAAGAGGCATTGGCGACCATCAAGGAGGCCTTCCGCGCACAAATGCTTGCCATTGAACCCGAGCTGGATTTGCCGTTCTAAGAGACAATGCCCGGTCCGCAGGGACCGGTAGAGTGAACAGCGAGAGCGCAGCGGGCGGATGGCCCCTCTCGCCAGACACCTATTTGAAGTGAAGGAGATTCAGCCATGAAAACTTGGTCCATTGCAGTTGGGTTTGCGGTGACGCTTGTGTTGGTGCAAGCCAGTTGGGGCGATGCCACGGAAACAGCCCGGATCATCACTCAAAATGAGCGCCCCGCTCAATGCCTGTCCTCGGTGCACATACAGAAAGTTGACGGCGAGCTCGTCAATGTCCACCCCACGGGCTTTGAGTTGGAGCCCGGGACGCACACGATGAACGGCAGGGCGATTCTGAACACCACCTACTGCCGCCGGGTCAACGGCCGAAACAGCGTGGGCATTCCGGATCTCGAAGCGCATTTCGAAGCCGGAAAAACCTACTTCATTGGCCTGGACCACAGCTCGACGAACTCCGAAGAATGGCGATTGGTCATTTGGAAAGTCGAGCCCGGGGAAGAGGTTTGAGCAGAATGTGCCGTTTTCCTGTGCGACCAGGGCCAGCCACTGCGCTTGTCGGTTCGGATCTGAACGCTCTGGTGCCTCGGCGTCTGCGCCTGGTCTGTGGGTTCATACTCAGCCTGCTCTGTGGCCCTTGGGGCGCGCTGGCGGCCAGTGATGGTGTTTCGATCGAGCCGGGCATGTGGTCGATGACAACCGTCATGGAGATGCCCATGTTGCCGGAGCCGCAGGTGAGGACGCACTCGAGCTGTATCGAGGAAAGCGAGCTGAACCCTGAAATGTTCCAGATCGATGAGAGGGCCGGTTGCTCGATTAATGATGTCGAGGTATCCGGTAATGCGGCAACCTGGTCGATCGAATGCCCAGGCCCGGTCAGCACGACTCGCGGTCAATGGACCTTTACCGCAAATGGCGACCGGATGTCAGGCAAAGGCTCCATGAACGTCGACATGGGAGAGCAGGCCATGGAGTTCACGGTGCGTTGGGAGGGTGAACGCACCGGAGATTGTGCTGCCGATGGGCCCTAGTACGCGCATTCCGAGAAGAGCGGGTCGACCGAGCCGCCCCATTCGCCCCTGAATCGCGAAAGTTTTCTCTCGGCCGGCGTGAGTCCGCTCTCCACCGTTTCCTGAAGCGGACTCAGAAAACCGGTTTCGTTGTCACCAGAATGTCCGAGCATGCCACGTGCCGCCAATCCATCATGCGCTATGGCCAGGATATCCCCGGCAATGTCGCGAACGCTGCGACCTTCTATTTCTGCCCGGAGTCCGAGCCTGGGAACGTCATGGCGCAACTTTTCACGCGCTTCGAGACTCCAGCCGCTGCCGATCGACCACGCGGCTTCGAGTGCCGCGGCATCATAAAGCAGACCCGCCCACAGCGCGGGAAGCGCGCACAATTCTCCCCAGGGGCCACCGTCTGCACCCCGCATTTCAAGGTAGCGTTTCAGGCGAACCTCCGGGAATGCGGTGGTCAGGTGATCTTCCCAGTCCGAGAGGCGCGGTAGCTCGCCAGGCAGAACCGATAGCTTTCCTGCCATGAAGTCCCTGAAAGATTGCCCGGAGGCATCCAGGTAGACACCGTTCCGGTAGACGAAATACATCGGCACGTCCAGCATGAAGTCCGCATAGCGCTCAAATCCCATATCTCCATCGAATACGAATGGCAGCATGCCTGTGCGGTCCGGATCGGTGTCCTCCCAGACCCGTGAGCGATAGCTCAGGAATCCGCTGTCCCGGCCCTCAACAAATGGCGAATTGGCGAAAAGAGCGGTGGCAATCGGCTGCAAAGCAAGCGAGGTGCGAAACTTTCGGACCATGTCCGCTTCGCTTGAGAAATCCAGGTTAACCTGGACGGTGCAGGTCCGTGTCATCATGTCGAGACCCAGGGAGCCGACGGTGGGCATGTAGTCGCGCATGATGCGGTAACGGCCCTTGGGCATCCATGGAATATCTTCTCTGGCCCACTTGGGCTGAAAGCCCATGCCCATGAAGGCGATGCCCAGTGGCGCCGCGATTTTTCTGACTTGTTCGAGGTGCGTATTGACCTCGTTACAGGTTTCGTGGATGGACCTCAGCAAAGCACCCGACAGTTCCAGCTGACCCCCTGGTTCCAGGGTCACAGAGGCCCCAGTGTCATCGACCAGAGCAATCGTGTTGTTTTTTTCCTTGATCGGTTTCCATCCGAAATGCGTCTCCAGGCCATTCAGGATGGCCTGGATTCCCCGTTTGCCCTCGTACGGTAATGGGGTCAGATCGTCAGTGGTAAAGCCGAATTTTTCATGTTCAGTCCCCAGCCGCCAGGCGCTTTCGGGCTTGCAGCCGGATTCGAGGTACTCGACCAGTTGGTCGCGCCGCTCGATGAGACTATTCATTTCCGCTTTCAAGTGCCCACCTGTGCGTTTTTTTGCGTTATCGTTCCCGCCTCACCAGGGCGGAAACGGGTAGGATACACCCATGCGCGGCAAGATACTTCTGCCAATTCTTCTCCTCGTGAGCCCCCTGGCGTTCAGCGAAACATTGCGGCGTGGTTTGGGACCTGAGCCTGACTCCTTGCACATCCATCAAGCCCAGGGTCTCTCGGCCATCAATCTTCTCCGGGATCTCAGGGAAGGTCTGATCACCCACGACCCTCGGGGACGATTGGTCCCGGGTGTCGCCAGTCATTGGGAGATGCTTGATGATGGGCGGCGTTACCGCCTGACCCTGCGCGAATCGGCCGCGTGGTCCGATGGTTCGCCCTTGCGTGCTGAAGATTTCGTGCGCGCCTGGCGCCAGGCAGTTGATCCTGCGGAACCTTCACGCAATGCGGCTTTGCTCCGCCCCGTCAAGAATGCCCAGGCGATATTGGCCGGCGAGTTGACGCCGGAATCGCTGGGCATCGAGGCGGTCACCCCGAATATCCTCGATGTGCACCTCGAGCATCCCTCAGCATGGTTCCTTGAAGTGCTCGCTCATCCGGTGAGTTTCCCATTGCCGGTAAGTGGCCCTGAAGACCCCCGCATCGCGTTGGTGAATGGGCCGTATACCCTGGCGGAAGCGATTCCGCACGCGCGAATTCGACTAGAGTTGAATCCGCATTTTCACTCGGCAGACAGTTTGGCAATCGATGTCGTTGAATATTTGCCTATCGAGGATCCGGCATCAGAATTGGCGCGTTACCGGGCGGGAGAACTTCACATCACCGAGACCTTGCCGCCGAACCGGCTGCAGTGGGCGCAGGAACATCACGCGGAGGAGTTGCAGCTTACCCCCTATCTGGGCAGTTTCTGGCTGGGCATCAATCTGCGTCGGGAAACTCCACTGTCTGATCACCTGGCATTGCGAACGGCAATGATGTTGGCGATCGACCGCGATATTCTCTTGGAGAAAGTATTGGGTGGGGGGCTGCTTCCAGCCTGGACGATCGTGCCGCCGGGCCTGGATGATTACCCGGAAATACCACAGCAGCATGCGCAATTGACGCAGCAGGAGCGGGAGGCGCAGGCACGCGACGCCTTCCAGCGTTCTGGCTGGGATAGCCGAGAGGCACTCAGGGTCCAGCTTCGATTCAACACGTCAAGCCAGCACAGGCGGATGGCGGTCGCGGTTTCTTCCATGTGGAAACAGGTGCTTGGCGTTCGGACCGAGTTGATCAACGAGGAGTGGAAAGTATTCGTCAATAACCGTCGACAGGGTGTTCTGACGGACATTTTTCGAGGCGGGTGGATCGCGGATTACGCGGATGCAGGTACCTTTCTGGATCTTTTTCGAAGCGACAATGAGCTCAACACGACGTTCTACGACAATCCGGCATTCGATGCCCTCATGGCGCGCGCAGATGCTGTCGCGGGGGTAGAACGCGCAACTATATTGCAGGAGGCCGAGCAGATGATGCTGAGCGATGTGCCGGTGATCCCGCTCTATTATTATGTCTCGCGCCACCTTGTTAAAACAGCGGTGCGGGGCTTTGTGCCGAATGTACGTGATGTTCATCTGTCGCGATACCTCGGCTTGGATGTGGGAGGAAAATGAAACAGGCAAGCGCCAATGTCTCCTTGCTATTGGTGACCACGTTACTGTGCCTTGCTGGCTGCGGGGGACAGAAATCAGAATCGGCGCCGGAACGAGGACAGCGCCATCAGCCGGTTGCCTGGGAAGATTCAGCCGGTCGCCCAACGCCATCGGTTTTGGCTTCGGAGCAGGTACTGCACCGTGGCAATGGAGAGGAACCCCAAACCCTTGACCCTCACCTCGCTGAGGGTGTGCCCGCCTCGCATATCCTGAGAGACCTCTACGAGGGGCTGACTTCTGAATCCCCGACAGGGGAAGTGATTCCGGGCGCGGCGGCACGGTGGAATATCAGTCCAGACGGCAAGGTATATACCTTCTATCTGCGCAGGGACGCCCGGTGGTCCAACGGCGACCCGGTATTGGCGCAGGATTTTCTCTATAGTTTCAGGCGCAGTGCAGATCCGGCCACGGCATCAAACTATGCACAGGTGCTTCTGCCCATCCTGAATGCCCGCGAGGTGCTTGCGGCCTCGCTGCCTCCTGCCGAGCTCGGCGTTTCAGCATTGGATGACTACACGCTGCAGATTCAGCTGACTGATCCCACGCCCTATTTTCTGGGCTTGCTCAGCCATTCTTCGACCTACCCGGTCCATCGCGCGAGCCTCGAGGCTCATGGCAGCAAATTTTCCCGGCCGGGGAATATGGTTTCGAACGGTGCATTCAAGCTCTCCGGCTGGGCGGTACGCTCACGGATTACGCTGGAGAAAAATCCCCACTACTGGGGGGCAGAGGAAGTCGTGTTAACCCGCGTGATTTACTATCCTTACGAGGATCAATCCACGGAACTGAAGCAATTTCGCGCCGGCGAGCTGCAGTGGACCAATGAAGTCCCGAACAACCAGTTCGCGTGGCTACAGAGAAATTATCCTGGGGAGTTGGTTGTCAGTCCGTGGTTGGGGTCCTATTTTTTTGGCTTTAATCTCACCCGCGAACCGTTCATTGCCAGTGGAGACCTGCGCCGCGCACTGGTTCTGGCGATTGATCGGGAATTGCTGACCGAAAAAGTGACCCAGTTCGGAGAGCAGCCATCGTTCACCTTGGTGCCGCCTGGGATGGGTGCTTATGAGTCGCCTGTTCCCGAATGGGCCGAATGGACACAGCTTCAGAGGAACGAGGAAGCGCAACGGCTGTATGCCGACGCGGGTTATTCGCCCGAGCGACCATTGCGAATCGAGATCCGTTACAACACAAGCGAGAACCACAAGAAGGTTGCGCTTGCCGTTGCATCGCTGTGGAAACAGGTCCTGGGTGTGCAGGTCACGTTGGTCAACGAAGAGTGGAAAGTTTTCCTGCAAAATCGCGCGCAAAAGGTCCTGACGCAGGTTTTTCGGGCGGGCTGGATTGGTGACTATAACGACCCTTACAGTTTTCTCGAGCTTTTTCGGACCGGCTATGGTCAGAATGACTATGGTTACAGCGACGCACTGTATGATGAGTTGCTGGCGGAAGTGGCCAGCGAGAGAATTCCGGCCCGCAGGCGCCGTTTGATGCAAGAGGCGGAACGAATGATCCTCGAGGATCTTCCGATTATTCCGGTGTATACCTACGTGACCAAGCGCCTGGTCGACCCCCATGTCCAAGGATGGAAAAATAACATCATGGACCACCATTACAGTAAGCACATGTTCATTCTGAGGTCGAACTCTGATCCGGCACCGGAGACTTTGAGCTCTGCCGGGAGTGATGAAGACACATGATCCAGGCCAGCGGGCTGTCGAGACATATCCTGCTCCGTATTGCCGGGGTCATCCCGACGATGCTGGTCTTGGTCACGGTCGTTTTTTTTCTGGTCCGGATTGCACCCGGGGGGCCGTTCGATTCCGAGAAGGCGCTGCCGCCGGAAATCGAAGCCAATCTGAACGCGAAGTACCATCTCGATGAACCCCTGCCGCGCCAGTACGTTCGCTACCTTGGGCAAATTCTGGTCCTGGATTTTGGCCCGTCATTCCAATACAAGGACTGGACGGTCAATGAATTGATCGCTGAGGGTTTTCCGGTTTCACTGACCATCGGGGGCATCGCGCTGCTACTGGCTTTTTTTAGCGGCACAACGATCGGCATCATCGCGGCATTGCGCCAGAATTCGGTGACTGATTACAGCGTCATGGGGTTCGCAATGCTCGGAATCTCCATTCCCAACTTCGTTATCGCGCCTTTGCTCATCCTGGGGCTCGCGGTGTATGCGGGATGGCTGCCGGCGGGTGGCTGGGACTGGTCTTTGCAGCGCATGATTCTTCCCGTCGTTACGCTCACGCTTCCCGTCATGGCGTACGTCGCGAGACTGACCCGTGGCAGCATGATTGAAGTACTGCACAGCAACTTTATCCGCAATGCGAGAGCGAAGGGTTTGCCCGAGCGCATCGTGATCGGCAAGCATGCCTTGAAGCCTGCTCTGTTGCCGGTTATTTCCTACATGGGTCCGGCGGCAGCGGGCCTGATTACCGGGTCCGTTGTCATTGAGAGGATTTACGCGATTCCTGGACTGGGCAGTCATTTCGTTCAGGGTGCGCTGAACCGGGACTACACGCTGGTGATGGGGGTCGTCATTTTCTACGGATTCCTGATCATCGTACTCAACTTTGTCGTCGACATGCTCTATGCATGGCTCAACCCCAAGATCCGGTATGACGAAGAGCACTGAACTCGTCGGCCAGGATGCATTCGAGGCCGCCATGGAGCTGGGGGACATCCGGGGTCGTTCGCCCTGGGAGGATGCATGGCATCGCCTGTTGAAGAATCGGGCCGCGGTGGTCAGCGCAATCGTGATGGCGTGCATGGTGTTGCTGGTGACCCTGGGACCGATGCTGAGCGCCTGGGAGGCAGATTTTACCGACTGGGACAACACGACTTCAGCGCCGAGCCTGGAAACAGGCCATTGGTTTGGCACCGACGCTGTAGGCCGCGACATTCTTGTGCGGACCCTTGAGGGTGGACGCATTTCCCTGCTGGTCGGTCTCGTCGCCACGCTCGTCAGCCTTTTTATCGGGGTAATTTATGGGGCTGTCGCGGGGTTTTACGGCGGTTATACCGATCGGGTCATGATGAGGGTCGTGGACATCATCTACGCCATGCCATTCATGTTTTTCGTTATCCTGCTGATGGTGGTCTTCGGAAGAAACATCTTTCTCATCTTCGTGGCAATCGGAGCGGTCAACTGGCTGGATATGGCGCGAATCGTGAGAGGCCAGACCCTGAGCCTAAAGAACACGGAATTCGTGGAAGCGGCGCATGCCTGTGGCGTCCAGGGCAAGGACATCATCCGACGCCACATCCTGCCGAATCTGCTGGGTGTGGTGATGGTATACGTGACCCTGACCATCCCACAGGTCATCCTGGTGGAGTCATTCCTGAGCTTTCTGGGCCTCGGCGTGCAAGAGCCGATGAGTTCTTGGGGCGCGTTGGTGAATGAGGGGGCGCAGGACCTTGAGTCGGCGCCCTGGACGCTAATCTTTCCCGCGGCCTTCCTCACGGTGACCCTGTACTGTTTCAATTTCATAGGTGACGGCTTGCGTGATGCGCTTGATCCCAAGGACCGCTTTTGATGGCCATGCTCGAGGTCAATAACCTGTGTGTCAGTTTTGATACGCCCGAAGGTGAAGTTCATGCCGTAAGCGGCGTTGATTTCAGTCTCGAGGCTGGTGATGCCCTGGCCATTGTGGGTGAGTCCGGCTCGGGTAAAACCCAGTCGATGTTGGCCATACTGGGGCTGCTGGCGGAGAATGGTCATGCCAAAGGAAGCGCCAAATTCCGGGGCGAAGATCTGTTGCAGATGAGCCCTGCGGCGCTCAATGGACACCGCGGCAAGGACATCGCGATGATCTTCCAGGACCCGATGACCTCCCTGAATCCCTACCTGACCATAGAGTCACAGATGGTTGAGATGGTGACGCACCACCAGGGGCTGGGCAAGAAAGACGCCCGCGCTCATGCCATCGAGATGCTTCGTGCGGTGCGCATCCCGGAACCTGAGCAGCGGATTCGGCAATATCCCCATGAATATTCCGGCGGCATGCGCCAACGTGTCCTGGTGGCCATGGGTCTGCTGTGTGAGCCCGACATTCTCATCGCAGATGAGCCTACAACCGCGCTTGATGTGACGGTTCAATCCCAGATTGCCCAGCTGATGGGCGAACTTCGTCGGCAGTCAAACACGGCCATCCTGCTCATCACCCACGATCTGGGTGTTGTTGCCGGCCTGTGTGACCGGGTACTGGTTTTGTACGCTGGCGAGGTTGTCGAGTATGGAACCGTGGAACAGATTTACTACCAGGCCAGGCACCCCTACACGCGCGGACTGCTGGAATCCGTCCCCCGGCTTGATCAGCCCGAGGACCGGGAGTTGCATGCGATTCCCGGCAATCCGCCCAACCTCCTGAACCTCCCAACCGGCTGCAGTTTCAGGGCCCGGTGCGTCATGGCCAGGGAGCAATGCCGGCAAAAGCCCGAACTCAGGTCAGTCGGGGAAGGGCACGTCAGCCGTTGCCATTTCCTGGAGGGGCCATGAGCGAGCCGGTGTTGAGGGTCCAGGATCTGACCGTTCACTATTCCGTGACCGCCGGGGGGGTATTCCGCCGTCAGGACAGGGTCATCAAGGCTGTGGACGGTGTGAGCTTTGACCTTCATGCGGGCGAAACTCTGGGTGTTGTGGGCGAGTCGGGGTGCGGAAAATCCACGCTGGCGCGGGCCATCCTTGGCCTGGTTAAACCGCTGCGTGGACGCGTTTTATGGCGTGGTCAGGACCTCACAGCACTGGATCCGGAATCATTGCGAAAAAAACGGAAGGAATTGCAGATTGTTTTTCAGGACCCGCTGGCATCGCTCAATCCCCGCATGACCGTCCGGGACATCATCGCCGAGCCGCTATGGACCTTTTATCCGAAGATTGCACGGGTACAGGTGGAAGAGCGTGTTCGGGGGATGATGAAAATGGTGGGATTATTGCCTAACCAGATCAATCGCTATCCTCATGAATTTTCGGGCGGACAGTGTCAGCGCATCGGCATTGCGAGAGCTTTGGTACTCAATCCGAGGCTGATCATCTGCGACGAGCCGGTCAGTGCACTGGATGTATCGATCCAGGCTCAAATCGTAAATCTTCTGCGGGATCTGCAGAAAAAACTCAAACTTTCACTCATTTTCATCGCCCATGACCTGTCTGTGGTCAAGCACATCAGCGACCGGGTCATGGTGATGTACCTGGGGCGCGGCATGGAGGTTGCCGATCAGGGCGCGCTTTACCACCGCCCGCTGCACCCCTATACGAGCGCCCTGGTTAAATCCGTTCCCGTGCCGGATCCCCGGCTCGCCCGGCATCGCACCGAGACCGGCTTTACCGGGGACATGCCCTCGCCATTTGAACCGCCCTCCGGTTGCGTGTTCCATACCCGTTGTCCCTACCGCGTCAAGCGTTGCCAGATTGAGGTGCCCGCCCTGCGCCGGGTGCCGCAAGGAGATTGGGTTGCCTGCCACCGGGCAGAGGACCTGAACCTGGCCATCATGCCGGACAAGGCCGCGGTTTAAGGGCGCACAGCGATGGTCGGTTCCGGGCAGGGCGTCATGCACGCAGAGGCTGGGCAGATACGTGCTGGTATGGAGCGATTTGGACTGGTTGCGGACGATGCCCGGCTTGTCGCAATGCTTCAGCACCTTGAGGCCGTCAGGAAATGGGCAAAAACCTATAACCTTGTCGCCCGGGGTGACCTTGAGACGCTGGTTGCAAGGCACCTGCTCGATGCGCTCGCGATCCATCAATGGGTCCCCTCGGGCCGCATGCTCGACGTGGGCAGTGGGGCAGGTTTTCCCGGAATCCCGCTGGCTATTGTGCGTAGCGACGTCAAGGTTTGCCTGGTAGACAGCGTTGGCAAGCGGGTTCGTTTCCTGCGCCATGTTGTGCGACAGTTGTCGTTGCAAAACATCGAGGTCGCGCAGTCTCGGGTTGAGGATTTCGATGCCCGGGAGCCGTTCGACGCCATCGTGTGCAGGGCATTTGCCTCGCTCTCGGATTTCATGGCCCTGACCCGCCATGTTGCCGGGCCGCGCTGTCGATTCCTGGCGATCAAGGGTCGCTACCCCGAGGCCGAGCTCAAGGATCTGCCGGATTGGGTGCGGGTCGACTCAGTAGAGAAATATGACGTACCCGATTTGCACGCGACCCGACATCTAGTCATTATGTCGATCTCCTCTCTAGCCGGTCGTATGGGCGATTAACTGCATGGCAAGAATTATCGCGGTCGCCAATCAGAAAGGTGGAGTCGGCAAAACGACCACCAGCGTCAATCTGGCAGCCGCCCTGGCTGATATGAATTACCGTGTCCTGCTGGTAGACCTCGACAGCCAGGGCAACGCCAGCGTGGGCTGCGGGATCGACCCGCGCCAGCTCGAACGGTCGGCATACGATGTCATGATGGGCGAGTTAGGCGTGCAGGATGTCATCATGGAACTGGACGAACTCGGTTTCGATCTTTTGCCGTCCAACAGCGACCTCACCGCTGCCGAGATCAAGTTGTTACAGGCCGAAAACCGCGAATTCCGGTTGCGCGATGCGTTGGAGGACGTCGCGGTCAGGTACGGTTGGATCATCATTGATTGTCCACCCTCGCTGAACATGCTCACGCTCAATGCACTTGCGGCCGCCAACAGCGTGTTGATACCCATCCAGTGTGAGTACTATGCGCTGGAAGGCCTCGCCGCCCTGCTGGAGACGGTGGAACAGGTCCAGGCGAGCGTGAATCGCGGGCTTGAAATCGAAGGCCTGTTGCGCACCATGTTCGACATTCGGAATAATCTCTCGGGTGCAGTGTCTGAGGAATTGATCAACAATTTCGGTAACCTCGTTTACCGCACGGTCGTGCCGCGGAATGTCAGGGTGGCGGAAGCGCCCAGCTACGGCGTACCGGTCCTGCGCTATGATCCGGGCTCCAGGGGCGCGCTGGCCTACCTGGGCCTCGCAGGCGAGGTACTGCGGCGAAGGCGTAATCGCGACGCGGGCCGCCCCCTCGATGAGGGCGTGAATGAGCCGATTGAGAAAGGACAAGCGGAGTGAGCAACAAGAAGAAACCGGTACTGGGCCGAAATCTCAGTTCGATGCTGAGCCAGACCAGCCTGGCCAAGGTCGGTGCACGGGCGTCGGATACCCGGCAGGCCCGCGCAGCCGAAATGAGTCTGCCCATAGAGAATATTCACCCGGGCCCCTATCAACCCCGAAGTCATTTCGATGCCGACCGTCTGGAAGAATTGGCAAACTCAATTCGCGCGCAGGGCCTGATTCAGCCAATCGTGGTGCGTCGAACCGGCGATGATTATGAAATCATCGCCGGCGAACGAAGATGGCGTGCCGCCCAATTGGCCGGGCTCGATCAGGTTCCGGTGATCCTGCGCGAGGCGGATGACGAGACCGTAATTGCCCTGGCCCTGATAGAAAATATTCAGCGCGAAGATCTGAATCCCCTGGAAGAGGCTCAGGCGCTTAAACAGCTCGTGGAGGAATTTCATCTCACCCACCAGCAGGCCGCTGAAGCGGTGGGGCGCTCTCGCTCAAGCGTGTCCAACCTCCTCAGGCTGCTTGATCTGGCCGAGGGAGCAAGGGCACTGCTGTCCAAAGGACAGCTTGAAATGGGCCACGCAAGGGCCCTGCTTGCCTTGCCACTGGAAAGGCAGGAAATGGCTGCGCGAGAAGTTGTTGCCCGTGGATTGACAGCCCGAGAGACCGAGGCGCTGGTGAAAAGGTGGCTTAATCCTTCGCAGCCTGTGCGCAAGGCCCTGGACCCTGATGTCCAACGCCTGCAGGATGAGCTTTCGGAACGATTATGTGCTGAAGTACGTATTCAGCATGGTCGTGGTGGTAAGGGGCGGTTGCTCATCAAATACCATTCAGCGGACGAGTTGGAGGGGATCATTGGTCACCTCAAGCGCAGCGACTGATTACCCGTAGCGGGTGGTGCGCACTACCTCCCGTTCAGGGCCAGCGGGCCCAATTGCGACCCATTGTTCAATTTGAGCCGCGTGGCGCGAGCGTTCCCGTTGCCCGGGATTATTCCAAAGTGCTAAAATGCGCGGGTTTTGCAGGGGACAAGCCATAAAAGGCAGCCCCGACAAGAAAGGAATGCCTTGATTGCGCGGTGTTCCGATGACTGAGACACGACTAATGGCGGCCGACACAGCCCCTGAACAACACCCGGATCCTGCTCAGCCAGGATCAGGCGGCGAGGGGGCTCATGATGTCCGACTGTCCATAAGAGAGTGGGCGAAAGTTCAGTCGTTGGCTGGTGCAGTGGTCCTGATCCTGGCAAGCCCCTGGGGCGTTACCGGAATCTACTCGGCGATGTTGGGTGGGCTCTCAGTGAGTCTTCCCGCGTTCTTTTTCGCGGTGTACACCGGGCGAAGGATCGGCGCGTCAAGCTCGGCCTTTCTGCTTGCCGCGGTGGTCGGTGAGGCCTTAAAACTGTTTTTGATTGCAGTGTTCTGCATGGCAGTTTTCAGGTGGGTTCGCCCCCTAACGGCGGGCGCGTTCTTCATGGGGATGATCCTGATGATCGTCGCCGGCTGGGTTGCGCAGGCCAGGGGATTGAAAACTGCGGCTTGAGACCAATCTCCACAGTGGGGATTGGGAATACACATTACGGCAAGGAATCACATACGGGTTGGAACATGGCAGGCGGAAGCTCAGAAAGAACCACCAGCGAATACATCCAGCATCACTTGCAGAACCTTACGTTCGGCAAACACCCTGATGGGAGCTGGGGTTTTGCACATGGCGCCGCCGAAGCGAAGGCCATGGGTTTTTGGGCGTTCCACGTGGACACCATGTTTTGGGCTTTGTTGCTTGGCGTGACCTTCGGGTTGATCTTCA
>CAXQNK010000106.1:0-21660 GCA_964225175.1 Candidatus Nitrosopumilus sp.
CCAATAGATCTTCACCTTCCTCGTTAAACTCAGGCCCTGGTGAATCCTCTATCACCACCTGCACGTGCTCCAGGGCCTCATGCACCCAATTGGGCAATCGGTCCAGTGTCGACTGCACGATTTCTTCAAATTCTTCAGATTGCATATGCTTTTCAGGAGGACGAGCGACCCGTTTGCAAGCACTGTTCCAGTTCCGCCATTGGTTTATGCGGCCTTTCGGCCAGTTTCTATCGCAATCACTCCCCTCCGGATGACCACCTGTGGTGCCGGCGATCGGCAGTGTGCAACGCCGTAGGGACGCTTGGCGTTTTCGTAATTGCGCCGATCGTCAATGTTCGCTGGACCACCTTCCTTTCGCATGGTTCGTGTATGCCTGCTGTTCTACAGACGGCCAATCGCACCCTACTTCTGCACGGAGCCATGAGTCAATCATTCTGAGCATGCAGGATTTCGGTGCCCAGCTCCCTCGCTGGCGTTTAAAGCAGGCCGAAAACAGGCTGACGCCAAGACACTGGTTTCAACGCTCCGCGCGGGGGGGTCGCCACGCAGTAGAGTTCTATGAAGCGCTGAGCCGTCAGCAAGCGCCTTTCACCAAGAGCCCGCAATAATAGCCTATCCCGCTTTATGCGCCCAGGCTGATCTTTTGCGGTACAAGGTGGATGGACTGACCGTCAGCACTTTTGCCGCCTCGGTGACATTGCCGCTGCAACGCCGGATGGCAGTCTCGATGATTTCTCGTTCAAGCTCAGCCAGCGACCGGCCTTCCGGCACCCAATCCTCGGAAGCCTGTCGACCAAGCTCGCCGATAACATCGGCGCCGGCTGGATCGCTGTGCACGAACGCTTTTTCGGATTCGCTCGCAGGACGGCGATCCCTGTGCATCGACGCCGGCAACATATTAAGCTCGACCTCAGGTCCATCATTGAGGACGATGACACGACGAATCACGTTGTGCAGTTCGCGGACGTTTCCGGGCCACGGATGCGAGAGGATCGCGGCACTGGCCTCAGTACTCAACCCGAAAAACTGCTTGCCCTCCTCATTGGAGGTTCTGCGAAGGAACTCCTCGGCGATCAACACCGAATCATTATCTCGGTCTCGCAATGGTGGCAGATGTAAAGGGATCACATTCAACCGGTAATATAGATCCGCACGGAATCGGCCTTCCCGGACTTCCTTCAGGGGGTCCCGATTGGTTGCGCAGATGACCCGCACATCCACATCCTCGGTTTTTTGGCCACCGACCCGCTGCAGGGATTCCGTCTGCAAAAACCTCAGTAACTTGGTCTGCAGCGCGACGTCCATCTCGCAAATCTCGTCGAGGAGCAGGGTGCCCCCATCGGCGCGAAGGGCGGCACCCCGCCGGTCGGCGACCGCCCCAGTAAAAGCTCCTCTGACGTGCCCGAATAATTCGCTCTCGATCAGGTCCTTGGGAATCGCACCGCAATTGATGGCTACGAACGGGCCATCCCGACGCGGGCTTGTCCTGTGAATGGCCTCCGCACAGAGCTCTTTGCCTGTGCCGGACTCCCCGGTCACGAACACGGTGGCCTTTGATTGGGCCACATTTTCGATGGCGTTGTAGATGGCCTGCATCGGCCGGGACGATCCAATGAACCCCTCGAAGCCAGAGCGCCCTGATTGCTCTTTAATGCTTCGCTTCAGAGAGCTCAACTCAAGCGCGTTGCGTGCGGTGACCAGCAACCGATCGGCGGCGAGTGGTTTGACCAGGTAGTCCTTGGCCCCCATTCGCAGAGCCTCCACCACCCGGTCCGTGGAAGAATCACCCGTGACTACGATCACCGTTGTGTCAACGCCGCGTTGACGTATTTCAGCCAGCAGGTCCAGACCATCACGGTCCGGAAGCTGCAGATCGAGGAGTATTACTCCGTAGCGATGACAGGTCAGGTCACCCAGTGTTTCTGCAGCCGTCTGACACACATTCACCGTGATGCCCGCTTTCCTGAGTTGCGAGGCGTAGACGGTGGCCAGTGAAACGTTGTCCTCAATAAGCAGGACATCACAAAATTCTTTAACCATGAAGTGACCCAGTTGTCGGGGACTTAGCGTAGCTTTGAAGGGACACGAGCAATTCCCCTGTGGCGTCGGCAACGCGATCGAGTGTCATTGCTATGGCTCTCTCGTTGTCATTAGTTTTTACGAAATTTTCAATCTCGCGAGCGACCGCCGCCAGCGCCAATCCCCCAAAACTTGCTGCGAGACCCTTGATGGCATGGCAGGAACGGCCCAGGTCCTCGACACGCCCCTGTTTTGCGAATGCGATCGCGTTTCCCCGATGTTGCTCGAGGTCCTCACACACCTGCCCAAACACTTCCTGAACCTGTTCGCTGGACAGCCCCTTGATCGACGCCCTCAGCGTCTGGTCATCGAGACCGGGGGGAAGTTGAGCGACATTTTCGTGAGCTCCAAGGCATTCGGCAGCAGCAAGAACATTTTGAATGGTTTCATGCAGAATTTCCCGCCTCAGGGGTTTGCTGAGCACCTCGTTCATGCCCGCCTCGATGAATCGATCCCATTCCGAAGTGAACGCCACCGCCGTCACGCCTATGATCGGAGTGCCTGCGTTTTTGTTACCGCCGAGGTTGCGGATTTGAATGGTTGCATCGACTCCGTTCATTCGGGGCATGGAGACGTCCATCAGGATAAGGTCATAGGTTTTCTGCTGGCAGGCCGCGATGGCATCAATGCCATCACTCGCAAGATCGACCGCGCAACCGAACTTCTCCAGGTGCATCCGCGCAACCAACTGATTGGCCGGCACGTCTTCAACGAGGAGCACTCGAGGTTCGGCTCCTTGCACCGTTTTCAGGACACTGAACTCCGAGCCAACGTGTTTCGCATACTCAGGTTCAGTTGCAATTGCAAAAGGCACACAGACACAGAAAGTGGTTCCCTCTCCTAAAACGCTCGAGACCCTGATTTTTCCGTCCATCCGATTAACGATCGAGCGACATATCGCAAGACCCAGGCCGGCGCCACGCTGCGTGTCGCCATAATCATAAGAGGGGTGACGGCCATTCGAGCGCCTTACTACTTGTGAAAACTCTTTGAATAAGTGAGGCAAATCATGCCGGGCGATTCCGATGCCCGTATCCACCACCTCGATTCTCATGGAATAGTGCGCGGGGTCCGAAGTGAACTCGCTATCGTGTTTTATCTGCACGGAAATCAAGCCGTCACGCGTGAACTTGATGGCATTGGACACCAGGTTATTCAGAACCTGTGCGAGACGCCCGGCATCACCCACCAGGGATCCCGGGACATTCGGGGCGATTTCGAGCTTTATGTCGTTGCCCCGCGTCCTTGCCTGGGGCTGCCAGAATTCGATCATTTGTTGGGCCAGCTTGTGGATCGAAAACGGACTAGGTTCCAATTGAATTTTGCCCGTCTCTAGCCTGGAAAAATCAATCACGTCGTTCAGCAACATTCTCAGATTTTCCCCACTCGCCACAGCGACATCCAATAACTCCCGTTGCGGTTCATCGAGCTGGCTGTCCTCCAACAGGGACAGCGTGCCCAGCAAACCATTGATCGGGGTTCTGATTTCATGACTGATCATTGCAATGAAACGTGACTTCGTGAGATTCGCTTTCTCCGCCTCCATGCGTGCCTTGACCAAGACTGTCTGGGTGTCTTCGAGTTGTCGCAGTCGTTTTTGGAGCTGTGATTTTGAGTGCTTAATTTGCCCATCGACCAACTTAATCTGGGTCACATCCTGGGCCGTGGCGACAACGATCGCTGAGTCAAAGCTTTCCAAACTGCTAATCTCTCCGACCAGCCTTATCCACCGCACATGGCCATCTTCTCTCCTGATCCGAAATTCCACCTCGGCTTCGGCGCCAATGGGATAGCCGGCCCTCTCGTGTTCCCTGATTATGGAAAACACCTTGGCACGATCCTCGGCCACGACCAGGGACAAAAACCGCTTCCCTTTCAGGAGACGCGTGCTCGAGTCCAGGCCAAACAGCAGGTAAATACCCTCCGACCAATAGACGGAATCAGTCTTCACCTCCCAGACAATCGTGCCTATGTTGGCAGCACGCTGTGTATTCAGCAGTTCGCGCGTTTGCGCACCCACGGTTTTCTGTAATTGCTCGGCAACCCGGCCCGATTCCGCAACAGCCGCCCACAGCGTCTTGCTCTTGGTTTCCAACAGGCGTTCGGCTTTCAGTCTCGCCTTGCGCTCTCGATTAATTCTCTGAGTCAGCGCTTGAATCTCGTCCAAAATCAGACCTCTTCGTCTCGAACCAGCACGAAAGTGGCTCTCGTCTGCCCATGGGGCGTATCTCCCTGCATCTTCACTACATATTTCTGGCCCAGATGAGCGCAGCATCCCTCAATCAGGCCCATCGCCATCATCGCAAACGGGCGATGTGACTCGTAGGTGACAATGATCTGTTGGGCGTCCCCGGACGCGACGATGCGGGGCGGACTCGAGTCATAATAGAGCTTCTCGATCTCGGCATGGATATGGCCCTGTACCCCGTAGAGAAAGGAAAACAGGTCCCCCCCATGAAAGTCAAATTGCGGGTGCAGTTCCATCAGGCGTTCAAAAAGTTCATATCCAAACTGGCGCATCAGGTCACCTGCGGGGGTATCAAGATACCTAGATGCGCTGTCAAGCAGCTTGATTCCCTCGACGTGTGAATAATTTCCCACGGCGGTGAACGCGCCCTCGTCTTCGAGGCGAGCGTCATTGATGATCTGCTCAGCTACGCCTAGACTGGCGCGACGCTCCACAAAGAGCAGCAGTTCCGTGAACACGAAACCCTTCAAACCTCATCCCCTATCAAACAACGCAGAAGCTTTTGCGAGCCAACATGATAGCCGGGGCATTGAAGCACATCCAGTGCCGATGTGCTGGAGATTCTCATGGCACATTCAGTCCCGGTCGCGGGGCAGCGCACCAATTCGCGCCAAGCGTGATGCCTCGTATTAACGAAGCCGCAGCGGACAACAGCATCCCGTCCAGAGCAAGGCCGATTCTGGAAAGTCGTTTTCCGCACGAGCGTCCCAGTTTCGCAGCATTGCATGGGTCTTTGTTCACGCCGGGGCTTCTTCGTTGGCCCGTCTCCGAGAAGCCCTATGATGTGTTTCGAGCGCATCGCCAATTCGATCACGAAGCGAGAGAATCGAGACCTCAAACTGCTCTAGTTGACCGACAGACAATGCCGCGCAGACGGATTTCGCCGCCGAAGCGATTCCGGGGAAACCAAAATGAATCGCCGTACCCCGGAGCCTGTGGGCGATGCGACGGGCAGCTAGAAAGTCAGCGTTGCTCCGGGCCTCCTCTATTTCAACTTTTGTCTCCGCAAGGAAAGTGATGTAGGAGGAACACAACTTCGCGCCGCGACCGTATTGCTCCGCTTTCATTCCAATCCGGTTGGCAATGACTTCTCGCAAAGAGGCCAATTGATGGCTTTTTTCGATGACCAGGTCACAGCCCGCACTCATGCATTGCAATTCGGTTTCTCGGTCGACGTCAGCCGTCAATGCGACCACGAGGGTCGAGGAGGGTACGTCCGGCATGAGGTCCAGGCCGTTTCCATCGGGAAGATCGAGGTCGAGCAGAATGAAGTCCGGCGCGAACCTGAGCGCATGACGAAGAAATCCTCGCGCTTCACCCAGGCTTGAAGTTTCAGAAATCCGGGTGCGATCGTCCTCAAGCATGCTGCGCAGGTAGGTGCGCATGGCCTTGACATCCTCAACCAGCAAGCCTGTCAACGGCCGGGCGCTAAGCTCTTCCATGATACTTCGCCGCTGCCTGTCCATGGCGTGAAATACGGGTGTTCCATTCACGGACAAGATTCAAGATTGAGCGGACGGTTCCCTGCAATGGCTCTGAGGGTTGCCGGGGCCTCTTCCCGGTTTCCAGGAACGCCTCGATAAGCGCTGTCATTTTTTCCAACTCCTCGAGACTGCCCTTGTCAAAGGCACCCTCGCAATCTTCGAGCACCAAGTTGCGCAGGAAATCCCGGTCAAGAAAGGCGGAGTAGGCAAGGAGCAGACTGTTAGGGGCCAGTTTCCTCACCCTCTGCATTAAATCCTGCCCACAGCTGTCTTCCCCGAACTCTCGATCTATGATGTAGATGTTGAATCCTACCGGGGCAATGGGGTTACTGATACCGACAACTTCGAGGCGGGGAATTCTTGAACCGAAAAACCGAGTCAGATGCTTGATCACAAAAGGATCATCGTCAATGATAACTAAGCGTGGATTGTGCACGGTTAATTTGCCTCCAGGGGGGGTTTGAAGTAGCTAAACAGTTGTGCCCGCCAGCCGGACAACGACAATCGGCCGCGATCATGCGACAGCATCGGGTCAAGGGGTCTTGCTTCATCAAAGACCAGGAAGTGCCGATCCGGTGCGACGCGATCCAACAATTCGGAGGTATCTGAAATCACGCGCTTTGGGTCGCCCTCGGCCGTAACCAGTATGACCTGATCCACAACAGAGGCGACAAGCGCGCTGTGGCGGCTGGTTGCCATCTCGCCCAGGTCGACTAGCACCACGTCGTAGGACGACTTGACCTCATCAACCAGTGCTCTGAAATCCTGCAGTGTAAAGGCGGAGACACGATCAGCAGAGCGGCCGTGTTCCAGCGTTCCTGACCCTAAAACGTCGACGGTGCCATAAGGCAATTCCATGGACTTCACGGCTGGGTTGATGAACGCGCCCCGTGCCATCACGTTGGCGAGACCTACATGCTCAGCAAGAGAAAACTGCTCTGTAATTTGTGACCGGGCGTTGGCATCGATCAGCAGCACCGAACCTTTGCCCGCTGAAAATATGTTACTCAACGCAACCGTGATTCGAGCGGATTGCGTCTCGGACGTCGTGCCCGAAACGGCGATGGCAACCGGGCTCTGGGTACCAGAACGCCTGATGTCAATCTCGTTGCGCAATTTAAGAGCAGCCTTTGTGAGGGCTGCTTCATTCGCGTCGCCACCCCGGATCGCCACGGCGATTTTCCGGCCAAGTCGGGGTTTGAGGTCATCAGAGTACCGCACGCGGGGATTGATCAGCGACAACAGGACAAAGCCGACCAGGGTCGCCATGGCGCCAAACAGCGCGGCACCAAATGCGAGGGGTTTACGCTTGTCGCTGATAGGCATTTCGGGCACCTTGGCCCCAGCGATAATGTCAATAGACCTTGACAGACCTGCCTGGCTTTCCACAACGACCTCATCGAGCGCGCTCTTGGTTTCTTCGAGCAGTTCGCCGACACGGTCCTGTTCCGAGGCCACACGCCTGATCTTGACGAGCTTGCCGATAAGATCACCCGCTTCGGCTCGCAACAGGACGCGTCGGTCGACCAGTTTCCTGCGTACGGCTTCCAATTCATCCAGCGACTGCTCGGCAGACTGGCTGGTTCCTCCGGTCAAGGCACCGACATTACCTAAAGTGGTGATCTGGTCCTTGCGCTCGGAAATTGCTGACTCGAGTGCTTCGAGCTCGAGTTCCGCGTTCACCACCCTGTTGTGAGCCGGCTGATATCGGTTGCGCAGGGTAGATAACTCAGCAAGACGCCGAGCGCGATCATAGGTCATTTCCGCCATGGCCTGATCAAGTAACAGGGCACGCTGAATCTCCGCGTTGCGGATGTCATCGGCACCCATGGCGCCTGTTTCCTGGAACTGAGCGATGGTGTTGTCCAACTCTCCGATCCGTTCCTCCAGCACTTCCAGCTGTGCGGTTTTCGCGATATGCGCTTTTGACAAGCTAGCGATGTCATGCTCACCGCCTATTGCGAGGTAACGTGCATCAAGGCTCTCCAGCGTGACAGCCAACTGGCGCTCCAGTTCTTCCAACTCCTTGCGCCTGAGCCCGTTGATTCGCGCGCGCGCCTTTTCCTTGTGCAGCTCGTATGCGCCAATGACGGCATTGACCGCCGCCGCCGCGAGGATGGGGTCTGCGGAGCTGGCTGTGACAGTGACCAACCCCTTCCTGTTCTTGATGCCAATGAGCTGCCCGAGGTCCCCCGCATCCTTGGGAAGGACGTAGTCCTGATCATGCCCATCGTGAAAACGTTCATGCATATCATGCCAGGCGTTTTCCAGAATGGTTCGCGACTGCATTAAATGGACTTCGGCATTCGTGAATGCGTCATACAGTCGCAAGCGGCTGTCATCCGCATCGTTGTAGAGCAACTTGGCCTCACGCGGAAGGATCCTGACCACACCCGTGCTTTGGTACTCCGGTGAGATGGCCACCCAAGCCGCCATGCTGAGCAGCAACGCAACAACGACGCACACCACACCGATGATTTTTGATTGACCTCGCATGGCGCGCGTGACGATTCCCAGGGGATCTATTGGCGCCGTCTCATCGGACTCAATGAAATCCCGTATCTGCCCAAGCAGCGGGCTGCCCAGCTGCGCAATGACGCTCGAATCGTTATTCGCTGTGACCGCTGACATGTCGCTCACTGCTGGCCAGCGGGCTGGCGTGTCGTGAGATCACGCTTCCAGGAACTCGTGCCCGTGCGTGCCGTGATCCGGGCGGAGAGAGTGACACAGCAATAGATCGGCACATGCGGCCATAATGCAGGGCGGCGGAGAATTTCCCGAAAGAGCTCGGACATCGGCTCCCGTGGCACCCTGTGCGTGTCTTTGCCCGATCGATCGAGTTCTTTGTTGCCAAGATGAACACGCGATCTGACCCGAATCAGTGCAGCCAAAGTGCGCGGCACGCGGGCGCGGAACGAAACCGTGTCCAACACAGCGACGGTTTCAGAAGGAAAAAGGCGCCGTAGATAGGTGTCGTCTGCGATTACTGGTGGCAGCTCGCCGATTCGCGCCACTGCCGAGCTCGAAAGTGCAATTGCGGCGGCAAACTTGCCCTTGCTGAGGTAAGGGTGCCGACTCCATACCTTTTAAAACGACCGTACCGGCCAGGACGCACCTTCGACATCGATGTGCATGAATCCGATCGCCGCTTCCTTGCCGGGACGCCCAAGCGCATTGATCAGCGCACGCGCAGACTTGGTGCTGATCTCGATATCGGCATCCAGCAGCAATACGCCATTATCGCCTACTGAACGCAAGCCTGAATTTATCGCAGCCGTCTTTGACGCCTCTGCGAGCTCAATCACCCGAACGGCTTTGAATGCCCGCCGAACGATATCCGCAGTCCGATCATGGCATCCGTTGCAGACCACGGTCACATCAAATTCGCCAGCCTCTGCATCAGCAAGCAGAACCGACAGCGTGCGAAGAATCACTGCCTCCTCGTTGTAGGCCGGCACAATGACCCTGATGGGGCACTCAGCCATTGGCGCCACCCCGCAACATTGCGGTAGCATCGCGATACCGGCAATTGACGAACACACGGGGCACCGGCCAGTTCAGTGCGCAGACGTTTCGCCCGAGCACGTCATTCATCCGCTTAACGGTTTGAAAGCCGCGCGAGAGGCTCATCGAATTTCCGAAAGGCGTGATCAACGGGACTCCAGGCCGGCGAAGAATCGGATTTCCGAGATCAGACTGGGGCTCGCGGAAAGTGTGCAGTCATCCACCTTGTCCGAGCTACGGTGTTGGCTTCCGAGTTGGCCCAGCACCTTGAATAACTCGGTTCCCGAGTGGGCCACTTCGAGACCGTCAAGGTGCCCGAGCCGCTTTACCGTGGCCACTTGGTGGTCATTTCTGTGCTCGCCAAATTCCGCCCGCCTGGGCATGACCACAACGCGTTTGCCTTGCTCTATCGCGGAAATGATTGTGCCCATTCCAGCATGCGCCACGACCACGTCGCAGCTGCAGATTGATTCACGAAACTGCTTTTCCGTCAGGGTTCGGGACCAAGGCATGCATCGAGGCTCATAATCCGACGCACCAGTCTGCGCAAAGGCCTCCGCGTCTGCGTGGTCCTGCGCCCACGCATCCAACTCGCGAATCAGTCGATCGAAGGGCAGCTGGGTGCCAACCGTTGCAAAAATCTTCATGACCAATTCCCCCGCTCAGTCGCTGATGGCCTTGGCGAGGACGAATGGATCCAAGGCCAGGCTGATCATTGAAATCGTGGGCGTGATCGCCGCCACCACGTCATTCCAACCGCCTATTCCATTCGGGGGCACATAAACGATGTCACCCGGCTCAAGGGGTAAATCGAAGCTCTCACCCCTGATGATCCGGTTGAAGTCAACGACGTAAAGTTCTCCGTCGACCGGAGACCGAGCTCGAATGACTCTAACCTGCTTCAAATTGGCTTGCGCCCGCAATGGACCGCCGGCATGGGCTACAGCTTGCGCGAGCGTCAGCGGCGCATTGGTGATTTGCTGGGCACCCGGACTGATGACCGCCCCAAGCGTATAGACTCGCAAGTCCTGCATACCCGGAACATAAATTGTGTCTTCCGCCTGCAGCCATACGTTTTGGTCTGTTCTGCCCTGGTTCAAAAGCCCGTGAATATCGACTGCTGCCACCTGTCCACCCCGAATCAGGCGTGCCCCGCGAACGTACGCTGTCTCGGTCAGGCCCTCGCCCGCACTCAATGCCTGAATAACGCTGGTGGGTCGCTCCATTTGAATGACACCCGCCGAATTGAAAGCGCCCAGCAAGTACACGGGCCGGCTCAAGGATTCTGTGAGTTGGACAACAACCCAGGGATCGATGAAGTGTTTACTGTATTCCCACTCAAGCAGTTCCTGGATTTCATTGAGTGATCGCCCCATCACCTGTATCCGCCCAAGGATGGGCACTTGGACATCTCCCGTGCCGGAGACCTGCACATGCAGGGCATTCATGCCGGGCTCACCAAAGACGTTGAGCAACATGCGATCTCCACGTCCCAGCCGATAGACCGGATCCTCGCCCCCAGGAGACATGGGCTCGATGGAAATCGATTCAATATCCACCAGGGGTGATGCCACCTCAGTGGGAATGTCTGCTGTCGGCCGATAAGCTTCCCGCGTGACCGTGGACAGGGTGGAGCTGCAGCCCTGGAGGGCGACAATCATGATCGCGATTGCGACGGGGTGGGCGCGCAGCGGGATGCGGCGAAGCACCTTTCGTAAGCAGTAACCTACCGTCAGAAACATGATGGTCACATCGTAGGTGATGTTCCTGTTCTGAAAATAATGTTGCTCGCCCTCGAACCTCACGGTCCAGTCCCTCACGACATTCTCGGCCGCGTCATTCTCCTCGATACAAATCTGGCCGAGACTGGTCATTCCAGGCAGGACCGTTAGGCGCTCCCGAAACCCGGGAATATATTTTTCGAGGTGCTCCTGCAGTGAAGGTGCAACCGGGCGAGGACCGACAAATGCCATTTCACCACGCACGACATTCCAAAGTTGGGGCAATTCATCCAGTTTCAGATCACGAAGGTAGCGGCCTACCCGGGTAACCTCCGGGGTGTCGGACCGCACCGCATGGGCCAGGGCCGGATTGGCATCCGCGCCGACGCTCATGGAGCGAATCTTGTAAGCGCGAAACGGTTTGCCAAACCGCCCGGGGCGTTCCTGCACGAATATAAAAGGGCCCTTGGAGTCGCGCTTGACGAGGACGAACAGGGCCGCTAGAAGCGGGGTCGTGACCAACAGGATCAGCAAAGCGAGTGCGCGCTGCACGAACAGCCACAGACCAAAAATGGGGTCCTCCAAGGGAATCGTCACGTGGCCAGCCACGAGCGTTACCGGCGTGCTCGCATTTGGGCCGGCACTCATACGGTTCATGTTCCACGCTCGGTAGCCATCATCAGCCATCTTGTTCATATCCCTTTTTCAGAAATGCCAACCCGTCGCCGTGGATAATGCAAGGGCTGTGCCAAGTGATGCCTGCCCGCCCCGCGCGGGCCTTTCCACCGTCTTTTTTCTCCGCACCTTGCGCCCCAGAAATGGAAATTTCTCGCTCATCCGGCCCATCAATTTCCGCGCCCCGCCGCTCGCAATCCAATCATTTTGCGAAATGCATGAACATTTTTCCCATTTCGCAAGAGCAAATTGCAAAAAATGACATTCGCAGCGATCAGGGCTTACTGAAATTTCAAGGGAGTTCTATTTTTATCAATATTTTCAATACTTTATAAAATCTCAATTGGGTTGGCACGTATGTTGCTGTGTGGACGGGAGAGCATACTTCTTAAAGCGGCGATACAGTGATGACCAATTCAATACTAAAAATTTCTGTCTTTGGCGCCAGCCCGTGCACCGGTAACCAAGGCGTCAATGCGCTGTGTTGGTCCACATTGGAAAGTATCTCGAAGCGAATCAACGCAGACATCGACGTGTTCAGTTATGGCGCCGCCGGCGCGCGGTGTTTGGTGCCGGGGTCATCACCGCCGATCAGCTTCAAACAAGAAGGCATGAGCGCAGGACGCCGTGTATGGCGCAGTGATCATTTGCGCCGGGCATGTCTGTCAGCAGCCATGGGCTGGAGCGGCAATGGCATTGTGCATCGAATCAAGAGCTCTGACGTTGTGCTTGACCTGAGCGGCGGAGACAGTTTCACCGATCTCTATGGCACTGCTCGCTTCAGGGACATCATCGGGCCCAAAAAGCTGGCACGGGCACTGGGCACAAACCTGGTGCTCCTGCCGCAGACTTACGGCCCTTTCTCTGCATCGCGGAATGCTCGCATTGCCAGGGACTTGATTGCAGGTGCAACGCTGGCCTGGGCGAGAGATCCGGACAGTTTCGATCGAATGACCGAATTGCTGGGTCATCGCTACGACCCACGACGCCATCTTATGGGTGTAGATGTAGCTTTTGCCCTGCGCGTGCAAAAACCAGAGCTCGTGGATCCGGAACTGCAGCACGCCCTTGACGCGCGTCATGAAAAACCACTCATCGGTATGAACATTAGCGGCCTGCTGGCCAATCAGCCAGACGCGGCCAGCGAGCGATTCAGCCTGGCCAGCGACTACCGGGTTCTGGTCGGTCGCCTGCTTACCCGTTTTCTTGACACCTCGGATGCCCACATCATTCTTCTGCCGCATGTGCATGCACCCCGGGGACACTATGAATCCGACCTGGCGGCCTGCGAATCTGTTCTGGCATCGTTGCCAGAGCGCTTCAGGGCCGAGGTCGCTGAGCGAATCACCATTGTGCGGCGCACCTATGACGCGACAGTCCTCAAATGGATCATCGCCCAGACTGACTGGTTCTGCGGCAGCCGGATGCACTCCACGATTGCGGCGCTTTCCAGCGGCGTGCCGGCCTGCGCACTTGCTTACAGCTTGAAAACCAGCGGTGTCTTTGCGTGCTGTGGTGTGGAAGAGGCATCTGTCGACCTGCGCAAACTGGGTACGGACGAAGCCCTCGAGTCCGCGCTCTGGACATGGAACAATCGTCAGTCGCTGGCAGCAACCTTGGCCTCGACCATTCCTCGGGTGCTCGACCAGTGCGAACACCAGTTCGACGAGGTTGTGGGACATCTTTCCCTGCCACAGGTGGCCTGAGCAGTGAAGTTTAGACTGCCACCCGCCTTCATCCTCGCTCTGACGCAAGTCACCGTGGAAGGCTCGACATTTTTACGGAATATCGTCCTGGCGCGCTTGATTGGCGTCGAAGAAATGGGGCTGGCCGTCACGATAACAATCGCCCTGCGAGGGTTCGAGATGCTCGGCGACTTCGGTCTGGAGCGCTGGCTGGTCCAGGTCAGGGCCAATCAACTCGATCGCGGCCGAGGTGCCGTTCACTTTCTGCAAGCGTTTAAGGGTGTTCTGCTCGCGATCGCAGCGATGGCTGCAGCAATACCCCTGACCACAGTGCTTCTGCCACAGATCGATCCGGGCGTCTTCGCTCTGGCTGCTGTCGCAATCGGCATTCGCGGCTTCAACAATTGCGACCACCGCGAACGTCACCGTGAACAAGATTTCCGGGGCACCCTGCAGGTTGAAGGTGGCGGCAATTTAATGGCGCTCCTGGCCACCGGTCCGATCGCCATTTGGACCCGTGACTACTCTGTTGTCGCCTGGGCGTCGATCGTACAGGCGCTGTCAATGTGCCTTATTTCCCATTTTGTGGCACGACGCTGCATCACCTTCAAGTTTGATCGGGACGTCATCGCCCAGGCCTTGCGCTTTGGGGTTCCCATCTCGTGTAACGCCGTGTTGATGTTTTTTGCCATTCAGGGTGATCGCATGATCGTGGCGATTCACTTTCAACCTGAAGTACTCGCAGGGTTTGCGCTGGCCGTGCAGCTTACATTGTTGCCCACACTCGCCGCGAGTCGCTTCATCTCCGGATTTGATTTGCCAAGATTCGCCCGGATAGCGGGTCAACGAGGCGCCTGGCAGGCACCACTGCGCAGTCGCCTCTGGCAGGTGGCTGCCGTGAGCGCTGGCATGGTACTGGCTTTTTGTGTCCTTGGCCAGGGCCTGGTGGTATTCCTGTACGGCCAGGACTTTGTGACCGAACCCAAAGTTATCGGGTTTCTGGCTCTGGCCGCCGGATTCCGGCTGATACGCACCGTTCCGAGCACGATGCTGGTGGCGATGGGCCGGACATCGGTTCTTCTCGCGGGGAACATACCACGGATTATCGCGCTGTTTGTCGTCACCTGGGCACTCACCCGGGGCGCAGACCTGTTCGCCGTTGCGCTGATCGGCGCGGTAAGCGAGGCGGCCGGCCTCATAATTGGGCTGGCTGCTCTGAAAAGTACCGATCAGCCCCGCCTTGCCATGATGCATTCGACAGCAGGTGCCCCCTGATGCGTAAACCCGACTCCATTCAGACCATCATGGATCGCCACCTGTGTATGGGCTGCGGCGCATGTGCCGCAGCCCGCCCTGACCTCATCACCATGACTGATACGGTGGCTCATGGCAGGCGTCCGCGCCTGAAGGCGACGCCCAGCGTTGAGGAAAATCTTAAGCTTGCCGGTATTTGCCCAGGGCGCGAAATCACTTTCCAGGCAGCGAAAAGTTATGAGGAGGCGGCCTGGGGGCCGATACTCGAAGTGTGGGAAGGTCATGCAGTCGATCCCGAACTGAGGTTTCGCGGCTCCAGTGGCGGCGTCGTCAGCGCGCTGGCTCTGCACGAGGTCGAGGCAGGCGCGGCGGCCGGTGTCGTGCAAGTCACGTCGCGCAAGGACAATCCACTGCTCAACGAGACCATCATTTCAAGATCGAGGGCGGATATCCTGTCTGCAACAGCCTCGCGGTACTCTCCGGCCAGCCCCTGCGAGCGCCTCGCGGACGTCCGTAAGGACGGTCGCCCTCATGTTTTTATCGGAAAACCTTGCGACGTCACAGGCGCCCGGCACCTGATGCAGTCGGCTCCTGCCCTCGAGGCGAGTGTCGGCCTCACGATCTCCATTTTCTGTGCCGGAACGCCCTCCACCGCGGCCACCACAGAACTGGTGCAAGAACTCAGCATCGGCCAGGACGCGATCATCGAAGAAGTGAGGTACAGGGGCCGGGGCTGGCCGGGACGCATGACAGTTCGTTATCGGGTAACGCAGGACGCGCCGACGCAAAGCGCATCAATGACGTACGAGAAGGGTTGGGGGGAAATCCTGCAAAAGCACACGCAGTGGCGATGTGGCGTTTGTGCTGACCACCTTGGGGAGCATGCCGACTTGTCCATCGGTGACCCGTGGTACCGAACCATCGGTGAAGATGAACTAGGCGACTCGTTAATCGTCGTTCGCACCGAGCGCGGCAGACAGGCGATCAGAGCCGCGATCGCGGCCGGATACCTGGTCGTCGAACGACGCTCCGTCGACACGCTTGCCGCTTCGCAACCCAATCTCGAAAGAACCAAGGGTGCAGTATTCGCTCGCTGTTTAACCGTACGTGCGGTCGGTGGTTACGCACCCATATACCGAGGCGGGGCACTGCATCGGGTTTGGCTGCGAGCGCTGACCCCGATCGCAAAGGTGAAATCGGTCGCGGGAACCCTCAAGCGCGTCCTGAAGAGGCGTCTGTTACGTCCGGAACGTCACCTGGCACTTCAGAGCGGCAGCAAGTCATGAGTTTCAGGGCTGAAAAAACTTCAACGACGGGAATGCTGTTCTATCTCGCCCTGATCGTACCCCTTGAATTCTCTCTGACCCTCGCCGGGTTGCGCCTTTCGCCCTATCGCGTCTTCCTCCTGGTGATGTTCATTCCAATGGTCATTCAGTTGGTTCGGGAGAACCGCGTGCTGCCCGCAGACTACCTGATTGCCTTCCACGCGTTTTGGGTGGCCCTGGCGCTGGGGGTGTACGGGGGACTAGTGGTCGGAATCGAATCTGGCGGCATTTATGTCGTGGAAAGCCTGGGCGCCTATCTCGCTGGACGAATGGCAGCACGCTCCGCGGAAACCTGCCGTGCGATGCTGCGATTCATGGTCGTCGTATTGCTGATCATGGCCTTTTTTACAGTGCCTGAGAGCCTGACCGGTTTCCATTTTCTCCGCGAAGCTTCTCGCGCCCTGGTGGGCGGCTCAGCGTTACCCGTGATCGATCCGCGTCTCGGTCTGCACCGAGCATTCGGGTCATTTGATCACCCCATCTTGTATGGCGTCTTCGCAGCTTCGACATTTGCTGCAAGCTATTACGTGCTGTGCAGGGAACGCCTAAAGCTTGGATCGCTCTCCATCCTGGGCGCTATCGCCGGAAGCACGTTTATTTCACTCTCGGCAGGACCCCTGATGGCAATGCTGTGCCAATGTTTTGTATTGGGTTGGGATCGGATGACAAAGGGAATTCAGCTTCGATGGACGATGCTTGTAAGCGGTTTCGCGATGATCTGGCTCGCGGTGACGCTCGCATCAAACCGGGGGTTTGTCATGGTCTTCATAAGCTATTTCACATTCAGCACAAATAGCGCTTACAACCGCACTCTCATCTGGGAATACGGCACTGCGGAGGTAGCAAGACACCCTGTTTTCGGAATTGGGCTCGGCGACTGGATCAGGGCACCTTGGATGAGTGACAGCATGGACAACTTTTGGTTACTGACCGCTGTTCGATATGGTCTGCCCGCCCTTTTGGCTTTGGTTACAGCCATCGTGCTGATCGCTATTCAGCAATATCGCTGCATAGGGCGCGACAAAACGCTTAATCGCTACCGCATGGGTTGGCTGACGATCATCATAGGGCTGTCCGTGTCCGGCATCACGGTCCACTTCTGGAACGCCTTGTTTGCCTATTTCTTTTTCCTGATCGGCACAGGCGTGTGGATGTCGTCTCCTCGCGTTAAGGGATCTAGCCCGCAACTTGCCGAGCGGTTGGCCGAATTCTTGTCCAGCCCGGTTGCAGCGAGACAAAGTTAAGGAGCAAGCACATGGACCTCTCCATCATTATCGTCAACTGGAACACGAGAGAATTTCTTAGTGACTGCCTGCACTCTGTCCTGGAGTCGCTCGATCGAATCGAAGCCGAGGTGATTGTCGTCGACAATGCTTCCACTGACGCTTCCGTGGAGACCGTCAAGAAATATTTCCCCTGGGTGAAGCTCATCGAGAATACAGACAACCGGGGCTTTGCCGCGGCCAATAACCAGGGCTTCCTGCATGCCGCCGGACGGCATGTTCTATTGCTGAACTCCGATACCGTGGTGCATGGCGACGTGCTTGCAAGGTCGGTCCAATACCTGGATGAACGCACCGACGTGGGCATGATGGGCTGCCGGGTGCTCAATGACGATGGAAGCACCCAGATGACCTGCAGCCAGTTTCCGACATTTATGAACCTACTGCTGCAAACCCTCGGCGTCAATCGCTTGGGCGGATCTTTCTTCAGTCGCTATCAGATGCTGGACTGGAACCGGGACGACGAACGCGAGGTTGAGGTGATTTCAGGCTGCTACCTGATGGTGCGCGCAGATGTGATCCATGACATCGGCGCACTCGACGAGGACTTCTTTTGTTACGGAGAAGAAACCGACTGGTGTCGCCGTTGCGCCAAAGCCGGCTGGGAACTGCGCTTTGCCCCTGTCGGTGAAATCACCCATTTTGGAAGCGGCGCAACCCGTAAGGTTAATCACCTCAGGGACTTGATGCTGACAGAGGGAACGATCCGCCTTCACCGAAAACACGTTGGTACAGCCAATGCCGTGGTTGTGTGGCTGCTGTTGCTGGCATTTAACTGCTCACGATCGGTGTTCTGGACGTGTCGAACAGTGCTCGATTCCGCCGATTCGACTCGGGCAAGAGCACGGCATTTCCGCCGTATCGTTCGTGACTTTGACCAGGCCTGGCCGCAGGCCATGGAGCGTTCACCATGAGCAACCCAATCAAGCTGCTGGCGGTTGCCCCCTATTGCGACGGTACGGATGTCGGCGAGGCCTGGTGTGCTCACCAGTGGATCAGCCACCTCTCAGAAGTCGCCGACGTCACGCTGTTAACCCTGAAACGCCCTGGCTGTCCGCCCGCCTCGGAGCAATTACCCGGTACCAATGTGATCGAGTGGGATGAAAGAGCAGCACTCGCACGTTTCGAGCGGCTCAACAGTATGCTCAAACCTGCTTACATCTCATTTTATCTCCGCGCACGCCAGTGGCTGACTGCCGAATTGTCGAGAGGGCGCACCTTCGACATCGCGCATCAATTCTCCCCCATCGCCCTGCGCTATCCCACACCCTTGACAGGTTTCCCCATCCCCTATCTCATCGGCCCACTCGGCGGCAGTCTCGATACTCCAGCGGGATTTCTTGGCGAGTGCCAGTCTGCAGCCTGGTATACACGTCTGCGAAGGCTGGACCGCTGGCGCCTCAAGCGGGATCGGCTGCTCAAAAACAGTTACTCCGAGGCTGCCGCGGTGCTGGGAGTCGCGCCATATGTCGAAGCACTCCTGGCACCGGCGGGTCCTCAACGATTCGAGGTCATCAGCGAACTTGGAATCGAAAACCTTGCCGCGCCCCGCTGTCGCCCCGGCAAACCCGGCACACTCAGGCTGATCCATGTCGGTCGCGGCGTGCGCACCAAGGGCCTGCGTGACGCCGTGCGCGCCATGGCGCGCTTGCCCGAGACCCTGGACGTGCGACTCAAGGTGGCCGGTCGCGGGGAGGAATTGTCCATATGTCAACTGGAAGCCGAACGCCTTGGGGTGGGACAACGCATTCAATTCCTGGGCCAGGTGCCAAGATCGGACGTTGAGACACTCTACAGGGAGGCAGACGCGTTTCTTTTCCCCAGCTTCCGTGAGCCGAGTGGCAGCGTGATCTTCGAAGCCTTGCGACACGGCTTGCCGGTCATCACGACCAACCGTGGTGGACCGGGGTACGTCGTTGACGACTCATGCGGAATCAGCGTAGACGCCCACTCGCCGGAACAACTGGCAAACGACCTCGCGGGCGCCATCACAACGCTCGCGCTGGATCTGGAACATCGGAACCGACTGTCCGCGGGTGCCCGCAAAAGAGTCGAACAGATTGGCTTATGGGCCAACAAGATTGACTGGCTGATCGGCTTGTATGGCGAGCTGGCAAATCAAGATCAATTGATATTTCAAGAGGCAGTTTGACATGAAAAAAAACAGAAGACCAAAAATTCTGGCCATTTCGTCAGGCGGCGGACACTGGATCCAGTTGCTGCGCCTGAGGCCCGCATTTGCAGGCGCCACGGTCACCTATGCGACCGTTAATCGTGATTCGAAAGATGACATCCCAGGTGCGCCATTTTTCCGATTTCCCGATGCAAATCGCGATCGGAAATTTGCGTTGATCCTGCAGATCCTGAAGATCAGCTGGATCGTCTTCAGGGTGCGGCCCGACGTTGTCATCACAACGGGCGCTTCCTGCGGTTACGTGGCGGTGCGACTCGCGCGCATTCTCGGATCACGAACCCTGTTCATGGACAGCATCGCGAATGCAGAAAAGATGTCTTTGTCAGCCCAGTTGGCTCAACGACACGTCAACATTTTGCTCACCCAATGGCCGCATCTCGATGATCCCGACGGACCACGCTATCACGGCTCCGTGATCTGAGGCAGACGCGCTGGAGGCGAGGGATGAAGTCGATTACATTCAGTGGCGCAGACCGGATTCTGATGACCCGGAATGGATACACGGCCACGGTCGCTGTCGTGATCATATTCGCAGCGCTCTATTCGACCAGTCTGCCAGGTCGTGATTTGCTGTCGGCGGGGGTGCATGCCCTGATCGACTTTAAAGTCATGTGGATCTGCGTGCTCATCGCAACCTGGCGGCTTGCCCGCGTGCCCGCAACCGATCTATGCGTCATCGACCTCTGCCTGGGAACGGCGATAGCCGCATTTGCCGCCATGTCCACAGGGCTCTGGCCCTGGTTGATGCTGATCGCTTACGCCGCCCTGTCGCTCAACAGCACGCAGCACGCCATGGGCCGCCAGGCACTTTTCCTGCTACTCGCAATTGGCATTCATGAAACTGCGGTGACCGTCTGCTCAGAGATGTACTCTGATGTTTTGCTGAGCGTGGACGCCATGATTGCCCAGACCGTTACCCGGTGGGCAGTGCCGAACGTCGTGGCCTCGGGCGCACTGCTCGAGGTGCAACCGGGGCACTCCATCATACTGGTCTGGGGCTGCAGTTCCCTCAGTTACGTGGGCGACATGATGCTTCTATGCGGCGCCATGGTACTGATGATGACCGGTGACAGGCGGGTTGATTCGGGCATATGGTTGTGGCTCGCCATGGTCATGATCCTGACAGTCATGCTGAACTCCATCAGGTTGGTGCTGATGGCCAGCGATCCCGACCTCTATGAATTCCTGCACGCAGGAACCGGCGCCTCATTGTTCCGAATTACGATAATTACCGGAGCAGTCAGCATCGCCTGGCTGCATTCTCGTCATGCTCGCCGCTAAGTTCACCCCGTGGTTCAGCCTCGCCCTGGCAGCTGTCTTGTTAGCGCTCAGTGCTACGGGGAAAAGCATCACCCCGGCAACCCGGTCCGTGGCGTGGCTCGACGAGACGGATGTGACCCTGTTTCAGAGAGGGCTCATACACCGCCACGACGTACTGATCCAAATCAATCATAAGGAGGTTGCGAGGGGCTACTCGAGACCGGGCTGCCCCGGCATGTTGCTCGTCACCCAATTACCCCATGCTGCCGTAAGCTGGGCCGATGTGGCGCCAAAGGCTGATCTGTCGAATTTCTCAATGCGCTACATCTACGAAGGCGAACTTTATGACCGTCCTCCCGCACTGAGACGATTCATGCATTGGCTCAAGGGAACGCTGCCGGGATTTTACAGCGTGCGCAGTCTGGTGATCGGACTCGCGGAGAGCGGTCACTGTCACCTGATGCATGAGGCCATTGCTCTTCTCACTGGAATGGGAGGAGAACCGCTCAAAAGGAGAATTGGAACGTGAAATTATGTGTGCTTTTTTGGACGTTAATCTTGGCCTCGCCAGCCAGCTGGGGGACCCACGCAACAGGCAATGACGACTCGACGAACCCCACCTACAACGCCAGCTGCAATGCCAGCTTTCTTAACAATTGCGAGGAGGAGGACGATCACACGCACGAGGACTCGGACCTCCTGTCCTCGAACTCTGTTGCCGCGCCCATTGGAGATTACGGCCACAGTTTTCTCGAAATGCTCGCTATCGGCCTGCTGATTGCGGGGACATTGAAGCTGCGCTCGGTCAGCGGAACTCCGAAATAGAGTCCCAATAGATCTTCACCTTCCTCGTTAAACTCAGGCCCTGGTGAATCCTCTATCACCACCTGCACGTGCTCCAGGGCCTCATGCACCCAATTGGGCAATCGGTCCAGTGTCGACTGCACG
>CAXQNK010000107.1:0-14145 GCA_964225175.1 Candidatus Nitrosopumilus sp.
TCAGGCACCGCTGCTCACGCTCAACACCGGCTTGCACAGGCGCACCACGCGGCAGTTAGCGACGCCAGGGTAATCGCAATGCAGAACAACCGGCCGCCCGGCGTATAGGCAGCGCTTCGTTACATCCAATCGGGGGAAGCACCTTGCAGCACAATCCGCTGACAGTGAAGATCGAATCACAGCGCACCCGCCGTTGGGTGGGGTTGTACGGCAGCAGTGTCTCGATCGCGCTTTCACAGGGCACGGTGGGCGGAAATGCCCTGTCGCTGGTCGTGGCCCGCTCGAGCCACGAAGCGCAGTCAATATATCGGGACCTCAAGCTGCTGGGCCGTTCCGAATGCCCTGTGGTCTATCTACCGGATCGGGAAACTCTTCCATACGACCCTTATTCCGCTCATCCCGACATCGCCTCTGAGCGACTAACAGCGCTCAATCGTATTTCGTCCCTGCATCATGGAATCGTCATCGTTTCAGCAACGACCTTGCTGCAACGACTTCCGCCCAGATCATTCGTGCTCGGCAGAAGCTTCAGGCTCGTAACAGGCGATAACTTGGACCTCGACGGGTTCCGGGCCCGCTTGCTCGAAGCCGGCTATGAAACTGCAGAACAGGTATACCAGAGTGGTCAGTTCGCAATCCGGGGCTCAGTGGTGGACGTATTCGCCTCTGGTTCTGATTGCCCATTGAGGATTGATCTGTTCGACGAGGAAATCGAGAGCATCCGGCTGTTTGATGCAGAATCTCAGCGCTCCAGCGAGCAAATTCAGGCCGTTCAAATGATGCCGGCCCGGGAGTATCCCTCCGACGTGTCTGCGTTGGATTCGTTCAGAAAATCGTTCCGGTATCGCTTTGCCGTTGACATGCGCTCCGTCCCGCTCTACCAGGATTTGCGCGCAGGGCTGCATCCCCAGGGCCTGGAACACTATCTACCCCTGTTTTATGACTCGCTCGAGACCCTGACCGATTACATGGTGCAACGCCCTGTGTTGGTGCTTCAAGACGGGGCAGCGGCGTCTCTTGAGCAGTTTCAGGCGCAAACCGCAGAGCGCTGGGAACAGCGGCGCCATGACCTGGAGCGCCCGATTCTCGAACCCTCGGAGCTGTTCATCGACCCGGCTCAGGTTCTGAAACAGTGGGAGAGCTGGCCACGGATACGGCTGGGTAATGATGATAGCGAACAGCTTGAAGTGGTTGCTTTCGGGTGTAGCCAGCCCCCCTCGCTTGATCTGAGTGAGCGCAACCATCACGGTGGCGAGGAACTCCAGCAACTCGTGCAGGAATTCCCGGGGAGAATCTTGTTTTGCGCAGATACGGCCGGTCGCAGAGAGTTCCTGGCCGAGACCCTGCGAAGTTTCCAGGTGCGCTTTGAACTCTATCCTGGATGGCAAGAATTTCTGAACGACGATGCACAAGTCGGGCTCTCTGTCCTGCCCATTGAGGAAGGATTTTCCATCTCAGACGAATTCGCGGTACTGACCGAGGCTCAACTTTTCAAGGGGCGGGCTCGAAACCTGGTTCAGAGAAGCGCGCGGGGAAGGGACCCGGAAAGCATCATCCGGGATCTCTCCGACCTCTCGGCCGGTGCGCCCGTTGTCCACGAGGATCACGGGGTGGGACGTTATCGAGGGCTCGAGGTCCTCGAAATCGATGGGCGACCCGCAGAATTCCTGATGCTCGAGTACGCAGACGCCGACAAGCTCTACGTTCCGGTTTCCTCACTGCACCTGGTCAGCCGGCACACCGGCACCTCACCCGAGCAAGCCCCTTTGCATCGATTGGGCGGCGATCAGTGGGAAAAGGCCAAGCGGCGAGCCAGGGAGAAGGTTCGCGATGTGGCAGCGGAACTCCTTGACCTGTACGCTCGTCGCCAGGCCCGAAAAGGATTTTCATTTCCCCTCGATCACAAACTGTATGTTGAATTCAGCGCCGGCTTTCCCTTCGAGGAGACCCCGGATCAGCAACGCGCGATCGAGGCCGTTGTCAGTGATATGATTTCGGATCAGCCGATGGACCGGGTGGTTTGCGGCGACGTAGGTTTTGGCAAAACAGAAGTCGCGCTCCGCGCCGCATTTCTGGCGGTTCAGGGCGGTCGCCAGGTGGCCCTGCTGGTGCCCACCACCTTGCTGGCGCAGCAACACCATGCCACCTTCAGCGATCGATTTGCGGATTGGCCGGTTCGCATTGAGTTGATGTCGAGGTTTCGGAGCGCCAAGCAGTCAAGCCAAGTGCTTGATGCACTGAGCGAGGGCGCGGTGGACATTGTGATCGGCACACACCGATTGCTCCAGAAAGACATCCGGTTCGAGAAACTCGGGCTTGTAATCGTTGACGAAGAGCAACGCTTTGGCGTCAGGCAAAAAGAGCGCCTTAAGCAATTGCGCTCAGAAGTTGATTTACTCACTCTGACAGCCACCCCCATTCCGCGTACGCTCAACATGGCCATGTCCGGCATTCGGGATCTGTCCATCATTGCCACACCGCCCGCGCGGCGCATGGCGGTAAAAACACTGGTTACCCAGTGGGACCGCAGCCTGCTCCGCGAAGCATTACAACGTGAACTGCAACGTGGGGGACAGGTGTTTTTCCTGCATAACGAGGTAAGGAATATCGAGCGCATTGCGCGCGATGTCGAAAAACTTGTTCCCGAGGGACGGGTTCAAATTGCTCATGGCCAGATGCCAGAACGCGAACTCGAGCAGGTCATGTTGGACTTTTACCGACAGCGATTCAATGTGCTCGTGTGCACAACGATCATCGAGAGTGGTATCGATGTTCCGACCGCCAACACGATCATCGTGAATCGTGCTGATCGGTTTGGGTTAGCCCAACTGCACCAGCTCAGGGGCCGTGTTGGCCGATCACACCACAGGGCATACGCCTATCTCGTTGTCCCCGAGGAACGTGCCATGAGCCGAGATGCCCGAAAACGTCTTGAAGCCATTACCTCACTGGAAGAACTCGGAGCGGGCTTCACGCTGGCCACCCATGACATGGAAATTCGCGGCGCGGGCGAACTGTTGGGAGAAGGCCAGAGCGGACAGATTCAACAAATCGGTTTCAGTCTCTACAGCGAGTACCTGCAGCGGGCCGTGGATGCATTGCGTGACGGGCGCGAACCCATTGATCACGATTTGTTACAACGCGGCGCTGACATCGAACTGCATCTGCCGGCGTTGATCCCTGAAGATTATTTGCCAGACATACATGCGCGCCTGACGCTTTACAAGCGAATTGCCAGCGCCGCGGATGACGCCGGGCTCAGGGAACTCCAAGTGGAGATGATCGACCGTTTCGGCTTGTTGCCAGAGGCCACCGGGAACCTGTTTGAACTCGCCCGGGCAAGGCGGGTCGCTGAGCGTATCGGAATTCTCAAAATTGACCTTGGGGATCGAGGTGGCCGGATTGAATTTTCGGACCATGCCACGGCCAATCCGGACGGACTGCTGCGCTTGGTACGGGAACAACCCGAGCGTTACCAACTTGACGGACCTCGAAAACTGAGGATATTCCTTCTGAAATCGAACGCCCAAGAACGGATTGAACTGTTGAAATCATTGCTGGATCAATTGGTGGGCCAAAAACCATGAATCGCGGGTGCAAATGACCTTCATCAGAGCCACAATGAGCAGATGAATACGTTTTTCAGGATGATGTTACAGAGCTGTCTCGTGGTGGCAGCGTCATGGGCCTGCCACGTGCATGCGGAAAGCGGTAGCTACCGCGTGGAAATACTGGTTTTTCGTTATACGCAAAGCCAGGAACTCCCGGAGCCCCACCTACCCATGAGTCATTTTCCGCAGTCATGGGATCCACCCGCGTCCATTGGGCGCCGCATTCCGGAAGACCCGGCATTTCTGTCCGCACGTAGTGATCTCATGCAGGAAGTATGGAGAAAGCTGGCGCGAGACCCAGATTACGAACCTTTGCTTTTCAGAAGCTGGGAGCAGTCAAGAATCGACTACCACCCACCGATCCGGATTCATGATCTGGAGGTTCTGCATGAAAGGCTCGATCTGGACTCAGGGAGAAATTACATCGACTTGGAAGCGCCTGACCCACTGGAACCTTACAAGAATCTCTACTTTCAACTCGATGGCACCGTGCAGTTACGACGTTCGAGGTTTCTGCACCTGGATCTTAACCTCGAATTCAGGGAAGAGTTGTTTGAACCCGAGAGCGGGATGTCCGGGGAATTCGCAAACGACGAATCTGTTTCAGGACAGCCGATGGCATCCGATCCAGCTATGGTGCTCACCCTGCCTGCCGAGTCCAGCGACAGGGTGAGTGAGTCGCCATTCCAGGCGCTCCCTGCCCCGTTGCCTGAGCCGATTCGCGTCGAATTTGAGCCGGTACCCGGCGCGTTGCGACATCTGCTTTCGCAATCCCGCCAGATCAAAACACAGGAGCTCAATTATTTCGATTCGCCTTACTTGGGTGTTCTCGCCCGGGTAACTGCAACAATCGGGGAATAGAACAGCTGCCGAACGAGTCGGCTACAATGCACAGGATCAGCATAATAGAGTCTTGAGGAGTGCCGAATGAATTTTGAAAAAGTTGCCTTCGCTTTTTTCATCGTGCTGGCGCTGACACTGAACTTTGGTTTTTTTATCGGCGAGTTTGACGACCCCGACCATCATGGTGTTTGGGAACTGTGTGGCGCCCTGGCGGTTAGCCTGATCGCGACAGTCCTCAAATTTGGCGATCGCTCACAACTGGGGGCAGTGATGCTGGCCACGAGCCTGGTCGCTGATCTGCAATTGTTGCTGGCCGCGCTCATCTGGGCCTGGCTGGCTCATGTCTCCGCCACTGGCCTGACATCCGATCACGTCCCGCATATCGTTTCACTCTCCGGGGGTGCCCTTCTGGCGAACTTTGTATCGGTTTCGCTGCTGGTCGCAGAAACGGTCAGCATGCGGCGCTGATCCGGCTTATGGCGGAAATTAAGACCCAGTGAACGACATCCTGTGGCTGACCATGCGGCGAATGCGTCTGCCGCTGATCACGATCCTGATCATCTACTTTGTCTCGGTGTTCGCCATGGTTCTGGTTCCGGGCACCGACCGTGCCGGTCAAGTCGCTCATCTCAGTTTTCTGGATGCTGCTTATTTTGTGACCATCATGGCCACGACAATCGGCTTTGGGGAAGTTCCCTTTGATTTTAATCCAGCCCAGAGGATGCTGGTCATAACCCTGATCCTCCCCAATGTCATTGCCTGGTTGTACTCGATTGGCGCCATCCTCGGGCTGTTTCTCGATCCGGAGTTTCGACAGTTGGTGCGACGCGGACAATTCAACCGCAAGGTTCGCTGGATGGGAGAGAAATTCTTTATCGTTTGTGGTTGCGGAAACACCGGCTCGCTGATCGTTCGGGGCTTGCTTCGGAGGGGCATTAACGCGGTCGTGGTCGAAATCGACGCACCGACAATCCACCGATTGGAGTTGCTTGAGGAGTTCTCACAGGTGCCCATGCTGAGTGCCGATGCTTCGATCAAGGAAAACCTGGTCTCAGCGGGACTGGACCACCCTAAATGCCTGGGGGTCATATCCGTCACCCACGTTGATGAGAGCAACTTGACAATCGCGATCACTTGCAAATTACTTCGCCCCGAGTTGCGCGTGCTTGCGCGTGCTGAGAAACAACGCACGATAGACAACCTGAGATCGTTCGGTACCGATGCGGTCATCAACCCCTATGCCATATTTTCTGAACGCCTATACCTGGCGCTGGCATCACCCGTTAAATACCTGGTGCAGGACTGGCTGATCAGCGTGGAGCGAACCCGGCTTCGGTCTCGACTTGATCCGCCCGCGGGACACTGGATTGTTTGCGGCGCTGGCAAGTTTGGTGAGCCCTTGCTGCAACGGCTCGAAAAAAGCGCGATCCCATTCACAGTTGTGGACGTTCACCCGGAGCGCCTGCAAGGACACCAGCAAGTTGTCCTGGGTCGCGGCACAGAGGCGGATACGCTCCGGGAGGCGGGCGTCGAGCAGGCGGTTGGAATCGTCGCCGGGACTGGTGATGACATAGACAATCTATCGATCATCATGACCGCCCGCGAACTCAATAACGACTTATTCGTGGTTGCGCGGCAGGAGCGCCAGGATAATGATGCTTTGTTCGATGCGGCGAATGCCGACCTTGTAGCCAAACGCAGCCTGATCATCGCGAGGAGGGTTCTCGCCATCGTGAGCACGCCTCTGTTGCAACCCTTCCTGCAGCATCTTGTCATGGCGGACGATTCATTCGCGCAAACCGTTCATCGCGGGCTTGAGGCCGTGCTGCACGATCGTGCCCCGACGATGTGGACCATCAATCTGGATGATGAATTGGCCAGAGGGCTGGACCTTGCGGCGGCTGAAGGCATAGATCTTCGACTGCGCCACATCATTCAGGATACGCGGGTCACTGAGAGGGACCCGCTGCCTTGCCTGTGCCTGGTCCTGGAACGCGGTGCTCAGCGAATTTTTCTTCCTGGCCCTGAGGAAGGCCTAAAAAAGGGTGATCGACTCCTGTTTTCAGGCCGCAATATCGCGCGACGGGAAATGTTGTGGGGCCTGACGGACGAGAATGCACTGGTCGGTGCGGCAACGGGCAGGCATTTGCCCCGAGGTGCGCTCTGGCGATGGTTGTGGCGGCGTCAGCAGAAACGTAAGGCGCTTCAGTCGTCTCAGTAATCGATCGTGAAGCTGTCCGCGTCTTTTTGAAATGGAAACTGTTCGCGCCAGTCGTCAAGGGCTGTGCCACTCAAACAGGTACTTTCAGTTCGCTCGCTGTCTTCGAGCTTCAACAACTCCGCGCCAAAGCCGTCATGTACCACGCTGTGTCCGGGGTAATGAATGCCCTTGCCATCCTCACCCACGCGGTTCACTGCAATCAGATAACACTGGTTCTCGATCGCTCGCGCCTTCAGCAGTGAGGACCATGCATCGACGCGCGGCGTAGGCCAATTCGCCACCACCAGCATGACATCATAATCATCCTGATTGCGACACCAGACTGGAAACCGGATGTCGTAACAGATCTGGGGACAGAATCGCCAACCGCGGTACGACCAGACCACGCGTTCACGGCCAGCGACGTAACGTTCATTCTCACCGCCGAAAGCAAACAGGTGTCTTTTGTCATAAAACCGGACCCGGCCATCAGGTTCGACCCAAAGCAAGCGATTTCTGCGTCCCTGCGAACTGATGATCACCGCGCTTCCGGTAATGACCGTGTTAAACTCAGCCGCCCAGTGCGACATCCACTCTACAGTCGCGCCATCCATGCCCTCCTCGCTGGAAGGCTGATCACCCAGGAAGCCCGTAGTGAATGTTTCGGGCAGCACGCAAATGTCTGAATCTTGTGCGCACGAGGAGATCAATTGCTGCAGATGATCCCGGTTGGCTGCAGGGTCTCGCCATCTGAGTTCTGCCTGCACCAGTAAAATCTGCAATGATTCGTTTTGTCTTGTCACCGTTCAATGACCTCTTCGAGTTCCTGCATTGTACTCATCCCGATGAGTCTCTGCTGCATCAGGCAATAAACAAGAAATCATCGCCCTCGCGCAATCCCTGTCTTACGAGAAACGTCCTGATTTCCTCTCGGGCGTGACGCGCACCAACGGCAACCAGCACGAATACTCCTTTCTCCGCGGCTTTCTCAACAGGCCAAATCGGCTTGGCTCTCTTGGTCCCACCAATCCGGCGGGGATGGACATCAATAAATCCCTCCGTGGCCACGTGTAATTCTTCCAGCAGGTCATGGAACTGCTTGCCGGTTGGCCCTGCGCCCCAGATGATAATCGCCCGCCCGGACTGACGGATGTCTTCAAGGCAGCCCCGGGCCAGGAAATAGGCTTTGGCACGCTGGAATTGTGCACGATCATAGCGAGGGTCGCAGTGCGTGAGTCGAGCCGGATGTTCACGCCAGAGCAGAACGACGCCGGGGGGCTTGGCCATCAACACCCCGGCGGCATCGGCGCGCAGGAACAGGTCGTAGTCCTCTGGCCAGGGTGGATCGGAATATCCGCCAAGATCATCGAGAACTTCCCGCCGAAACATCGCCGTTGGATTGGGAACTGGACTCTCGATAAACAAGGCACGATGAATCTCTTCGGGAGAGACTTGCCGATTCAACCAGGACTGATAGTGGCGATTGCCCTGCCCCAGGGAACCCTGGGAAAAAATTTCAACACAGCCGCCGACGATTCCCACAGATGCTCTTTGCTCCAGCAAGCCGACCTGTTCTGCGAGTCGCTGGGGCAAGGCGATGTCGTCGGCATCCATTCTCGCCACGAGGGGGCTTTGAGTTCTCTCAAGCCCAAAATTGAAGGCCGCCGAGACTCCTTGGCCGGGAGATTTCAGCACATTGATCCGGGTATCAGACAATGGCAAGTCTTCGATTGCGCCATCACTGCTGTGATCGTCAACGAGCAGCAATTCAAGATCCCTGAACGTTTGGTCGAGAATGCTTTGCACGGCAGTGCGCAAATAGCGCCCGCCATCGCGGACGGGCAAAATAACGGCCACCCGAGGCATCAGGGCACTGGGCCTGCGCGCTCAGGCCTCGGGACGCATGTAGGGAAACAACAGCACGTCACGGATCGATGCGCTGTCGGTGAACAACATGACCAACCGGTCGATACCCAGCCCCTCTCCTGCCGTTGGCGGCATGCCATACTCGAGGGCGCGGATATAGTCCTCGTCAAAGTGCATTGCCTCGTCATCTCCCGCAGCTTTATTGGCCACCTGTGCCTTGAAGCGCTCTGCCTGGTCTTCAGGATCATTCAGCTCCGAAAAGCCGTTGGCTATCTCACTTCCTGCAACAATGAGTTCGAATCGGTCAGTCACCCTGGGGTCTTCATCGTTACGTCTCGACAGCGGCGACACTTCGGTAGGGTAAGCCGTTACGAATGTCGGTTGGATTAACTGACGTTCAACGGTGGCTTCATAAAGTTCGGTCAACAGTTTGCCAGCTCCCCAGCCCTTCTCGACATGAATCTCCCGATCTCGGCAAGCAACGCCAAGAGTCTCCTCGTCCCAGAGGTCAGCGTGCGCGAGATCATCGTTGAAAGAGCGCACAGCCTGTTCCACGGTCATTCGCTTGAACGGAGGGCCGAAGTTGATCTGCTGGCCCTGGTATTCAATGACCGTAGTTCCAGCCAAGCGCTCCGCCAGTTCACCGAGCAAATTCTCAGTCAGCGCCATGATGTCATCCATGTCCGCGTAGGCCCAATAAAACTCCAACATGGTGAATTCTGGATTATGTCGCGTCGACACGCCCTCGTTACGGAAGTTTCGGTTAATCTCGTAAACGCGTTCCAACCCCCCCACGGTCAGCCTTTTCAGGTACAACTCAGGCGCCACGCGCAGATACATCTGGAGATCGAGCGCGTTATGATGCGTTTCAAACGGCCGCGCGGTCGCTCCTCCCGGGATCGGGTGCATCATAGGTGTTTCCACTTCCAGGAAATCACGACCCGGAGCCTCCATGAACGCCCGAATGAAGCTGATGATGCGGGAACGCGTCCGAAACGTTTGTCGCGACGCCTCATTCATAATCAGGTCGACATATCTTTGCCGATATCGCGTTTCCATATCGGTCAGACCATGCCACTTTTCTGGCAAAGGACGAAGCGACTTGGTCAGCAGTCGCAGTGAATCCACGCGAAGTGATAGCTCTCCTTTTTGGGTACGACAAATTTGGCCTTCGGCACCCAGGATGTCGCCAATATCCCATTGTTTGAACATGGCGTAGACGCCATCCGGCAGCAAATCGCGCTGGACCACGAGTTGGATCGCGCCATCCACATCCTGAAGTTTAACGAAGGCAATCTTGCCCATGATCCGTTTGGCCATCATTCGCCCGGCGACAGCGAATCGCTGAGGATTCGCTTCCAATTGTTCACCGGTAAGCGAACCAAATTGCTCATGCAATTCTGCCGAGCGCACATCTGGACGAAAATCATTCGGGTAGGCTTTCCCGCTGGCTTTCAGCTCTTGGAGCTTGCCACGCCGTTCAGCTATCAGACGATTTTCATCGACCGCAGCATCTGAATCTCTTTCCTGTTTTTTTTCAGCCATCAGCTTTTCCGATTTCCCTCTATAGGCCCTCTTTCAGCGATGCCTCCACGAATGGATCCAGGTCTCCATCGAGCACCGCTTGAGTATTTCCAACTTCGACACCGGTACGCAAATCCTTGATGCGTGACTGATCCAGCACATAGGATCGAATCTGGTTACCCCACCCAATGTCGGATTTAGCATCCTCCTTGGCCTGCTGATCTTCCCGGCGCTTCATCATCTCAAGTTCATAGAGCTTGGCCCGAAGCTGTTTCATCGCCTGGTCTTTGTTTTTATGCTGCGAGCGGTCATTCTGACACTGAACCACGATCCCGCTGGGCAAGTGCGTGATGCGAACAGCTGATTCGGTTCGGTTGACATGCTGCCCGCCTGCTCCCGAGGCTCTGTACACGTCGACCCTGAGATCGGCCGGATTGATATCGATCTCGAAACTGTCGTCCACTTCCGGTGATGCAAACACAGCCGCGAAAGAGGTATGGCGTCGATTGCCTGAATCAAAGGGGGATTTTCGGACCAGGCGGTGCACTCCGGTTTCGGTCCGGCACCAACCGAACGCATAATCACCTTTGAGGTGAATCGTCGCACTCTTGATGCCGGCCACCTCACCCGCTGAGGCCTCGATAAGCTCAGCATCCCAGCCCCGACGCTCCGCCCAACGCAGATACATTCTCAGCAACATTTCCGCCCAGTCCTGGGCCTCGGTTCCACCGGAACCGGCCTGGATATCCAGGAAACAGGGCCGATCATCCATGTCCCCTGAGAACATGCGCTGAAACTCCAGTCGCTCGACATGTTCTCGAAGCGCGTCGATATCTGACTCGACCGCCCTGAGGGTGTCTGTATCGTCCTCGCCCGCCGCAAGTTCCAGCAAGTCTCCGCTGTCTTCCAGACCCTGCGTTACGCGGTCAAGTGTCGAAACCACATGTTCGAGTTGTGAGCGCTCCCGGCCCAGCGACTGCGCGCGATCCGGGTCGCTCCAGATATCCGGGTTTTCAAGCTCGCGGCTGACCTCTTCCAGACGATTGCTTTTCTCAGCGTAGTCAAAGATACCTCCGGAGGGCCTCGGACCGCTCACGAAGGTCCTGCACCAACTGGACGAGAGGGTTAATTTCCATGGTTCATTTACCGGATTGATCAGAAGCGCAAATGGTACACCAAGAACGGACTTTTCGGGACCGAAAAAACATGTCCGGCAGAGATGTGCTCAACGCTCGAGGAATCCTTTACCCTCTTTGGCCAAGCGCTCCAGCAAGGGCGAAGGCGTCCAGTAGCCGAACTCATTGCCAAGCGTTTCCGAGTAATGACATATGCGCTCGTACACATGATCCAATCCCAGTTGATCGGCGTAATACATCGGGCCACCCCGATATGCCGGGAAGCCGTACCCAAAGATCCAGACCACGTCGATGTCCCCTGGGCGCAGTGCGATCCCCTCGTCCAGTATTCGAGCGCCCTCATTGATCAGCGGAAACAGGCATCGCTCGACAATTTCGGCATCGCGGATTGCGCGTTGTTCAATGCCCAGTTTCTGCGCCTGTTCAGCAATCAGTTCGTTCACTTCAGCGTCCGGCACTGGCGCGCGGGAGCCGCTCTCATAGTGATAGAAGCCGCGACCGGTTTTTTGTCCAAAACGCCCCAACTCATTCAATTTATCCGCGATAACACCGTAACGCGGATCATCGGGAAGCGAGCCCGCTTTGCGCCGTTCCTCCCGGACGCGCGCGCCCACATCGATGCCAGCAAGGTCGCCCATGGCCATCGGCCCCATCGGGAAGCCGAAATCGAAAATTGCCCGGTCGATCTCTTGGGGCGAAGCTCCCTCGAGAAGCAACAAGCCTGACTCTCGGGCGTAGCCCTCGAGCATCCGATTGCCGATAAAGCCATAACACACGCCACTGATGACGCCCACTTTGCCGATGTGCTTCGCGAGCTTGATGACCGTCGCCATTACAGAGTCGGAAGTCGCTGCGCCACGAACTATTTCGAGCAGACGCATGATGTTGGCGGGACTGAAGAAATGCAGCCCGACGACGTCGGCAGGACGTTGCGTGCTCGCTGCGATTTCGTCTACGTCCAGCGTGGAAGTATTGGTGGCGAGAATCGCACCGGGCTTGCAATGCCTATCAAGTTCACTGAACACCCGTTTTTTAAGGTCCATGTCTTCGAATACGGCCTCGATCACGAGATCGACATCTGCCAGCTCAGCGTAATCGGTGGTTGGCTCGAAAAGGCCCATGAGTGCCTCAAGTTGCGCCTCGGTCATCTTGCCGCGCTTGATCCCGCGCGCATAATTGCCCCGCACCACGGCCAATCCCCGCTCAACGGCCTGTGCATCCACGTCCATCATCCGCACAGGAATCCCCCTGGAAGCAAAATTCATGGCAATGCCACCACCCATGGTTCCCGCGCCAATCACCGCTATTTTTTTGATTTCACGGGGTTGGGCCGAAGCATCCATGGACGGCAGTTGAGGCGCTGCACGCTCAGAGAAAAAGACATGCTGAAGCGCCTTGGACTCGGGGGACTTCATGCACTGGAGAAAGAGATCACGTTCCAGCTTTAACCCATCTTCCAACGGCAAGCGAGTGCTGCCCTTGACGGCTTCCACGATGCGCCCGGGTGCAATTTGGCCCCGGGTTTTCTTAGCAATAGATTGCATGAAATTATCGTAATAACTATTTGTAATATCTGCTGTATTTACATTTTTTTCACCCACGCTGGACCAGCTTTCGGGTACTTGGGCCAGCAGCTGGGCCCGCTGCACAGCCGCATCGAGGGCCCCACCCTCGACAACTTCGTCCACCAAGCCCATGGCATGAGCTTTTGCCGCATTGACGGGGCGTCCTGAAACCATGATCTCGAGGGACTGCTCTACTCCAACGAGACGCGGCAAACGCTGTGTTCCCCCCGCCCCCGGGATCAGGCCGATCAACACCTCGGGCAACCCCAGCTTTGCAGCTGATGAGGCCACCCGGGCGTGACACCCCAAGGCCAGCTCCAGTCCGCCACCAAGCGCTATCCCATCGATGGCCGCCACGATGGGCTTGGTTGCCTCTTCCATTGCATCGATGATGAATGGCAGGTGAGGCGGTTTCGGTGCGGCACTGAACTCGCTGATATCGGCGCCAGCGCTGAATTTGCCATGTAAGCCAGTCAAGACTATGGCGTCGACGGAAGGATCGTCCATAGCGGCGCGCAAGCCTTCCTCGATACCCACCCGGACGCCGTGCGACAGGGCATTGACGGGGGGTGAATCGATCGACAGGACCAACACACCGTCAAGCAAGTGGGTTTCGACTTTTCCGCTCATTTCGACTCCAGAAATTGACCGTTATCGGCGCGCGCTACTGTACCATTAGCCCCTGGAAAAAGCCCGCGCACCGGCGAATTAGCGCGGCTCCCCCCGAGCCAGCTCGATTCGGGCGATCGCTGCCAGCCGGTTACTCCCCAACAAGAGGTTCTCACCGAAACGGTGCACGCTGGTGACGGAATGGTAGGGACCGTACCAATGTTGCCATGAGTCCAGGGGACGGCCTTGGTGATCAATGCGGGCAACAATCGCTGCTGCGCCGGGGCCAGCCCACCAGGAGCTGGGCATTCCGGCAACCACCCTTCGAATCATGGGCCAGTCGCCCAGTGCCTCCATGGACCTGGAACGCGGAGTGTGCAGTGCAAGCCAGAACAGCTGACGCTCCTCGTCATAACTGATGTTGTCGGGATAGCCTGGTAAACCCGAGTGAAAAATCTCGGACTGACCGGACCGCTCTCCTGCGATCCAAAGCCTGTGCAGTCTTGCCGCACCGGTTTCCGTAACAATAAGGAATTCGTCGTCCGGACCCAGCGCCACGCCATTGGCGAAGCGAAGACCACTCAGCCAGAGCCGCAGCTCATTATCCTGAGGGGAAAAACTGAAAAGGCGGCCCGTGCCTCTGCCCTCTATGATATCAAGCAGGCTGTCATCGTAAGAAAACCGTTCCGATGCGTCCGAAAACCATATCCTTCCGTCGTCAGAAACATCCACGTCGTCAACGAATCTGAGCGGCTCGCCGCCATAGTGGGACACCAATTCCCTGAGCACTC
>CAXQNK010000108.1:0-16280 GCA_964225175.1 Candidatus Nitrosopumilus sp.
GTGTCTCCGGGTACCCACGAAGGCAATTCATCGATCGCCAAACTGATTTGACTGAGGATCAATCCCACGATCAATGTACAACGGGTAACCCACCAATCATTCATGGCAACGCGTCGCCTTGGCTGCAAGCTGAAAAGGCTCCATTCTAAGCGGATTTGACGGTCCCGGCGAAACGGCATCGTTGGCCCCCTTCCGTCCGGCGCAGCCTGCGTGCCCTGACGTCTTGTTTTTCGTTCCATCCTGTCAGCAATTCACTGTAGAATTGCGGCGCGGCTTCGTCTGACGTGTCGGGTCGCCCTGCATCGGGATCGCTTTCGGTGCATTGGCATGCGGGCGGAGCCGCACAGACCCACACCACCCTTCCGGGAGTCACCAATGAAAAAGCCTAACCACTTTCTGCTCGCCTTGTCCCTGCTGCTGCCCCTCTCGGCCGCTTCATTTGAACCTGACCCCAACGACGAGCGGGAACTGGACGTGGCACGGGCCATCCTTAACGCCAAAAACAAGGACGACAGTCTCGGGGCTTGGTTCGAGACCTCAACCGGTTACGCGGTTTTCCCGAAGGTTGGAAAGGGCGGCATCGGCATCGGCGGGGCGCGCGGCAAGGGGCTGGTCATCAAGGGCAACGAGGTACTGGGCGAGGCAACGCTGACCCAGGTCACCGTGGGTTTTCAATTGGGCGGCCAGGTCTACCAGGAGTTCATTTTCTTCAAAGACCAGACCGCGCTGGACGATTTCATGCGGGGAAATTTTGAATTGGGTGCCCAGGCCTCAGCCGTCGCAGTCACCGCAGGTGCCTCGGCAGACGCCGATTACAGCAAGGGCGTTGCCATTTTCACCATCGCCGAGGGTGGACTGATGTATGAGGCGAGCGTGGGCGGTCAGAAATTCAACGTCAAGGCGCGCTGAGAATTGAACCGGCCGGCACCGGTCCCGGCGGCAGCAGTCAATAAATGAACTCAAGGTCCTGGTGCAAGCACTCAATCTGCACCGGGCTCGAACCCCTGAATTCACCATCCACGGCCAGCGGCATCCCGCTGGGCGCATCTATGCTGATCTTTCGTCCTCGCAGGGTGATCACTTCATCGAATTCAATATGGCGACCTGAGTAAATCGTTGGGAACAAGCGCAGCAGCCTCAGCCTGCTCAGGGGACGCACAACCGTCAGATCGAACAGGCCGTCGTTCATGATTGCCCGGGGCGCGATGAGAAAATGCGTCCCCGTGTAGCGCGTATTTGATATCTCGACAAAGAGGTTCTCTTCTTCGAAACGCTGCCCATCGACGTCCATGATGATCGGATAGGTCTTGAGCCGAAGAATCTCCCTCAGTGTAGCGAGGGTGTAGGCTGAACGTCCGAGCGCTTTCAGCCGTAACGCGGTGAGACCCGCATCAACCGCAAAACCCATGCCGATAATATTGAGAAAATAATAGGTCTCATCGAGGCACCTCACCCTGCCCACGTCGATCCGGCGTGGTGTGCCTTCGGTCAGCAACTGGATACCCGACCTCCAGTCACCCGGGCGCAACCCCAGATCCTGTGCAAAAGCGTTACCCGTGCCGATGGGCAATACCCCGAGGGCAATCCGCCCCTCAGGCGGCCGTTCGTACACACCGTTCACCACCTCGAACAGTGTCCCATCACCACCGGCTGCGACAAGCACATCAAATCGCTGCATGTCGCAATCAGCCACCAGCTCGGTGGCATGGCCGGGCGCGGCGGTCTCGAGAAATTCGGGCGCAATACCCAGTTCGTGCATGCGCTGTTGAATGGCCGGCCTCAGGCGCGCACTCCGGCCTGCAGCGGCATAGGTATTGAATATCACCAGGGCTTTCATTGTGCGAACCGGCTGAACAGGTGGATCATCATTGTTGAATCCTTCATCACCAATTCTACAGCACGCTCCCGGCAAATCGCCCGTGCAGCCATTAAGTGAGCTATGACTTCAGAGCGTCTCTGAGCCGTTGGTATCCGGCCAGCAACTCGCTGCCCAGCCGTCCCGCTGCGGAGCCAATGCCTTGCGCAGTCTGATCAATCTCCGCGCGGGCGCGAAAATCTTTCCACCGTGATTCGAGCTCGTCCCAATCCTCGCGGATTTCCATGGATGCCAAGTGGATGTGAAGGGCAATTTCGTCGCGCGCCTGCTTCACCTGAGACTGTAAATCGTTCATATCGATCATATTGCCGTTGACCTCTCGCTCGGACAAATAAATATGTTACTCAATGCTGATTCCCCCTTTGAAACTGAACCCATGCGCCTGCGTTCAGGCTCAATCGATGTGCCCAGCAACAAGACTGTTACTTCGAACTCTGCCATCGCTGTTGCGATATCCACCCCTGCCGCCATTCTCGTGACACGACCCCGAACCGGATGATGATTGATCCGGAGCAATCAATTCCCGAAGAATCCAGGTTCACAGCTCGTAGGCATAGGCCAGAACCACGCTTAAAAGCACCCAGATCAGGAGTGTCAATGGTGTCCCGACACGAACGAAATCAACGAATTTATAGCCGCCTGCATTCATAACCAGAAGGTTCGTTTTGTAGGCCATCGGCGTTACGAAACTCAGGTTGGCGCCGAACAGCACCGAGAGCACGAACGGCTCAAGCGGCAAACCCAACTCCATTGCGATACTGATGGAGATCGGTGTGCCGATGACCGCCGCTGCGTTGTTGGAGACCACGTTGGTCAAAACGGCCATCAACAGCATCAGAAAAGACAACACGAGCGAAGGGGACATTCCAGCCGTCAGGAACAGGAAAATCTGCGCCAAGTAGTCTGCGCCTCCGGTTTTCATCAATGCCGCACCCAACGCGAGCGATGCAACGATGATTAAAATCACCTGGGCGCTGAGCGCCTGGGTGGCGTCACGCCAGGACAGGCAACCGGTAACGATAAGCACGAAACAACCCAGCAGGGCGCTCACGTGTATCGGCAGAAAGCCCAGCGCCGCCAGCGCAACCACCCCGATCATCGTCAGCAAGGCCAATGGCGCTTTGCTCGTATGCGGCAAATCGGTCGTGGCATCCAGCACCAGCAATTCACCGCCTCTTTTGAGTGCAGAAATATCCCGCGAGCGCCCCTGAACGAGCAATACGTCGCTGGCCCTCAATTTCCGTTGCATCAAGCCGGAGGATCGGAAACCGACGACGCCGCCAGCATGATGCAGCGCCAGGGGTTGTAGACCATATTGCTGCTTCAGCCGGGCATCTGCGAGCTTGATGCCGTGCAGGCGCGAGCCGCCCATGACGGCGACTTCCGCGAGCTGCAGGTCTGGCTCAGCACGCTCCGGGCCAGCCCCCTCTGCCTGCAGCTCGGCACCGAGTATGGCCTTGAAATCCCTGATTTTTGCCACCGTATCGGCCACAAGCAAGGTATCGCCAGCTTGAATTCGGACATCGGGCAACGGAGAGATGTACAGATTATCACCTCTCAGCACGCGCTGGATCTGCATTTCGTTAGCGGTCTTTCTGAACACCTCCGCCAGGCGCTGCCCCACCAGCGGATTACCTTCCGGTATGGTCAATTGCGCCTCGAAAATCCGCGAACCGATATCGATCATGGGCGGAGTCCGCTCAGGAATCATGCGTGGCGCAATAAGCCACAGATACAGGATCGCTGCTCCACCGGCCACGAGCACCGGCGGCAGAAAATCAAACATTTGAAAACGCTCCATGCCCATGTCTGCAGCAACGGCCACAACCAGAAGGTTTGTGGACGTACCAATGGTCGTGCTCATGCCCCCGACCAGCGTGGCCAGGCCCATGGGCATCAGGATCCCGGAGGTGGAAGAGTCATTGCGTATCGCAGCGCCGATCAGCATGGGCAACATCAGCACCACGATAGGTGTGTTGTTCATGAACGCACTCAGGGCAGCGCCGAGCACGAGGGTAGCCAGCAAGGCAAAACTGGGGCTTTTCTTCCAAAATCTCGCCAGGCGACGGGCCACTGGCTCCAGGGCACCTGTGCGGACCAGCGCATGGCCAGCGATCATCAAGGCGCACACCGCGACCAGTGCCTCATGGCCGAAACCATGAAAAAACTCTATGGGATCCACTGTGCTTGATTCCGTATGATACGGATAGACCTGGAAGCCAATCACCAGCGACACGAGAACGAACAGGCTCGAGGACTCGAGCGGAATTTTTTCGCGCGTGAACAAAAACAGCGCCAAGCCTGTGAGCAGCAGTACCGCAAGCGCGTGATCATTGGGTAATGCGGGAAAAGTCACCACCAATCCCCTCCAGTGCGATACGAAATCTTAGCCGATTTTGACAAAAAGCGCGGCGTTTGGCCCCGATCCAGCATATTCGCAAGGAAGCAAGTCTGTCAGAATAGCCGCATGAAACGTTACCTCAGCAGTATCCTGGCGGCTTGCATGGTTAGCGCCTGCCAGCCCGTCGATCAAATCCCGGGCGTGTTCGATCGGGTGGGAATTATCGAGAATGCGCGGCTGGATGAAGCCAGCGGCATGCAGCGCAGCCTGAAATATCCCGGCATCGTCTACCTCCATAACGACGACGGACCCCCTGAAATTTACATTGCCGATGAAATGGGGCGTGATCTCGGAACATTTATCGTCAAGGGTGCCCGTAATCGAGACTGGGAGGACATCACCGCTGTACCCGACACAAGACAGCCCTTGGTGGTTGGCGCAGACACGGGCGACAACGGCGCCCGCTGGGATTCGGTCGATCTGTACTTCTTTTTCGAGCCTGAGCGGAGTCCGGAAAACGGTTTTTCCACCGAGGTTGAACTGCTGCACACCATCAGCCTGCGATACCCCGACGGCGCACGAGATTGTGAATCGGTGGCCTATGACGCGCGCAATGAACGATTGCTGTTTATGACCAAGCGCGACCGCCCTCCTCGGCTCTACGCCATTGGCATCGAGGAGGCGCTGAGTCAGGACGAGTCTGTTCTGGAGTTCCTCGGAGAGGCTTGGTCGTTCCGCGAACCCTCTCTGGAAGACCTCGAGCTATTTGGCGCTCGCGACGGCCCCTGGGTGGCCCAACCCACCGGGATGGACATCAGCCCGGACGGGAGGCGTGCGGCCGTGATTTCCTACCGTTCACTGTACATTTTTGATCGCGCCCCTGAGCAAAACTGGGCGGAGGCGCTGGCCTCAAAACCTCGGGAATATCCCGGACCGGACAGTTACAAAGAAGAGGCGGTCACTTTTCTGGCGGATGGCCGCACAGTGCTGGTAACGACCGAACGGAGACCGGCCGCGTGGTACCAGGCCAAGATCGGAGATGCTTCCGTATCCGAACCCTAACGGGCTCAGGACAACTCGATACCGTGTTCGCTAAGAATTTCGGCCAGGGTGTCCGCATCAATCACGGCGACGCCAAGTTCCTCAGCCTTTTGCAACTTTGAGCCAGATTCCAAGCCCGCCACCAATGTCGTGGTTTTACCCGAAACGCTGCCTGCGACTTTTGCACCAAGGGACTCCAGCAGTGATTTGACTCGAGTCCTCGGCACCGGCAAGGTGCCGGTCAATACCCATGTTTCACCCGCAAATGGTTTCGGACCCGAGTTTTCCTCCGGAACAGTCCAGGTAACTCCCGCCACTCGCAAGCCCTCAATGATGTCCCGATTGTGTTCTTCTGCAAAAAACGCGTGAACATGCGATGCCACGACTGGGCCAACATCCGGGACCTCGATCAGATCATCCACCCCGGCCAGGCGGAGCTTCTCGATGGAACGAAAGTGCCGGGCCAATGACTCCGCGGTCACCTCACCAACTTCACGGATGCCCAGAGCAAAAAGCAGCCGCCCGAGCTCGGTTTGCTTGCTCCTGTTAAGCTCAAGCAACAGGTTATTTGCTGATTTCTCTGCCATGCGCTCCAACCCTGACAGCTCCTCAACATTCAAGCGATACAGGTCAGCCACGGAACTCACCAATCCGGTATCAACCAGCTGATCAATCAGCTTCTCGCCCAGACCTTCGATATCCATCGCCTGGCGGGACGCAAAATGCTGAATACTGCGTTTGCGCTGTGCCGGGCAGAACAACCCACCCGTACAACGCATCACAGCCTCTTCCTCGACGCGTTCGACTGCTGAACCACACACCGGGCACTGCTCGGGCATCAGGAATTCAGACAACGCTTGATCGCGGCGATCCTTCAGCACACTGACGACCTCGGGAATCACGTCACCGGCACGGCGAACCACGACCCAGTCACCCTCTCGAACGTCTTTCCTTCGAATTTCATCTTCGTTATGAAGTGTCGCGTTGGTCACCGTAACCCCACCTACAAACACCGGCTCAAGCCGGGCCACTGGTGTGATGGCCCCGGTGCGTCCCACCTGTACCTCGATGGACAACAGTCGGGTGATCTCCTCCTGGGCGGGAAATTTGTGCGCAAGCGCCCAACGGGGGGCGCGACTCACAAAACCGAGCTGTTCCTGCAGGCCGGAATCATCCACCTTATAGACCACACCGTCGATTTCATAAGCCAAGCGATCGCGTTTGCCCAGCATGTCGCGGTGATAAGCCAGGCAGCCCTCCGCCCCGTCTACGCGCCGACTCTCAGGATTTACGGGGATGCCCCAGTCCCGCAAACTTGCGAGCGCCTCTGAATGACTCGGCTGACCGGCATCAACTACGGCATACGCGAAGAAAGCCAGGGGTCGGGTCGCGGTAACGCTCGAATCGAGTTGCCGCAGACTTCCCGCTGCCGCATTCCTCGGGTTAACCAGAACTTTCTCATCCGCGGCTCGAGCGCGCTGGTTGTAAGCATGAAAACCCTCAAGCGGCATGTAAATCTCACCCCTCACTTCCAGGCGGCGTGGCCAGCCAGCACCGCGCAATCGCAGAGGAATGGCCGCTATGGTGCGAACATTGGCTGTGACATCCTCGCCTCGGGTACCATCACCGCGAGTCGCTGCACGAGTGAGCACACCCTCCTCATAGGTGAGGGAGATGGCCACCCCATCGAGCTTGGGCTCCGCTGCGTAGCTGATCGAGGACATGCCCGTGCCTTTACAGACACGATGATCAAATTCACGCACCTCTTCTTCTGAAAAAGCGTTGGCTAACGACAGCATGGGTACCGTGTGCTGAATTTCTTCAAAGCTGCTCGCCGCCGTGCCCCCTACGCGCTGGGTTGGCGAGTCTGTGGTCACCAGTTCGGGGTGCGCTTTCTCCAGCGCCTGCAGTTGGCGCATCAGCCGATCATATTCGGCATCCGGCACCGAGGGTTCATCAAGCACGTAGTACGCGTAATCGTGTCGCGCGATTTCCTGCCGAAGGTCTTCGGCCTGACTGGCGAGCCCGGAATCATCCACGCCGCGGGCGCTCATGCCTGTGTTGACTGATCCTTGGCATAGGCCCGCAGTTCCTCGCGAATCTGGCCTTCCCGCTGGCGTGTAAACACCGAACGGGTCTCATCCAGCAGGTCTGCATGCAGAATCTCCGCGATGCGGCGACTCGTGGCCAGCAGTGCGTCCCAAGCATCGAGCGGCGGCATTGGCCCGGGCAGCGTCATGAACAGGGTCACCCCGTTCGTTTCAAAGGTATTCCATGCCGTTTTGTCAAATTCACCCGGATTGGTGAGGTTGGCCATGCAGAAAACGGTTTCCCCCGTGTCCTCGACCACGCGATGAAAAATGTCACGTTCTCCGAATACGAGGCCAGATTTCAGCGCGGCATCAAGCAGGTCAACGCCGGTAATGCGATGGTTGTCCCGCGCCTGCACGAACAGGATGACGATCTTGTCTGGTGGCGGACCAAGTGGCGGAGGGGGTTCCTCAGGCGTATCTCCCTCCAAGCCCAGCTCGGGCTGGCCCGGCAATGCATTCTCGGCCCGCTCAAGATCATCGTCGTTATCAGGCCCGTCCTTCTCATCTTCCGCCCCCCCGATTCTGGGCTCTCGACGTTGACGTTGCCGAATCCGCCGGTTGGATTTTCTTGATGCCCTCTTCTGCTTTCTCTTGCCTGGATTGCCGAACAGAATGATGGCCCCAAGAATCAGTGCTCCGGCGATGATTAAAACCCATCGGAAAGTTGATATATCCATGACTGCTCTTGATTGCTCCCCGCCTGACCGCTCAGCTCGCCACAAGGTCCGCCGCTTCTTCGATGTCCACCTGAACCAGCCTGGAAACACCGGGTTCGCGCATCGTGACCCCGCTTAGTTGATGCACCATTTCCATGGTGATCTTGTTGTGTGTTACCACGATAAACTGAACAGACTCTGACATTTCCTTCACCATCGTGGAGAATCGACCCACATTGGCATCATCCAACGGTGCATCCACCTCGTCAAGCAGACAAAATGGCGCAGGGTTGAGCCGGAAAATCGAGAACACGAAAGCGACTGCGGTCAGGGCTTTCTCCCCCCCTGACAACAGGTGAATGCTGGAGACCCTCTTGCCTGGCGGACGGGCCATGATGCTCACGCCGGTCGTCAGGAGATCCTCGCCTGTCAACTCCAGGTAAGCGTGACCGCCCCCAAACAGGCGCGGGAACAACTCCTGGATACCTTTGTTGACCATTTCGAAGGTGTCTTTGAAACGCGTTCGCGTCTTGCGGTCGATTCGAGCTATGGCGTTTTCCAGCGTTTCCAGGGCCTGAATCAGGTCTTCATTCTGTGCGTCCAGATATTCCTTCCGCTTGAGCTCCTCGTCATATTCCTGGATGGCAGCTAGGTTGACCGGCTCAAGACGCGCAATGCGCAGGTTCAGCTTTTCGATCTCATCGACCCAGGCGTCGCTGGCGGCGTCCTCGGGCAGTCCGGACGCGAGTGCCTCCACATCACCCTCGTTGGCTTCGACCTGGCGCTTCAAATTTCGCGCTGCCAGCTCAATTTCCTGTAGCGCAAGTCTTGCACGTTCCAATGTGGCGCGCTGGTCCTCCACCTCGCGCAAAGCGCCCTGGCGCGCGGCGTCCTGCTTCCGATACCGTTCCTCCAACGATTGGCGATGATTTCTGGCTTCGGTGAGGCGCTTCTCAATTTCCAGCCTTTGCTGCAGCAGGCGATCCATCTCGGCGCTGTGCTCGGCCTCCGGATCGACCCGTTTGGCCAATTGCTCACTGAGCGCCAGATAGCGCTGCTGAAGTTGATTGACCTGAGAGTCCATGCGCTCAAGGGACTGATTCAACGAATCCAGGCTGGCTCGATGAGCGCTGGTCGCTAGCGCCAACTCGTGACTGCGCCCACTGGTTTTCAACGCGGCGGCTCGTGCCGAATCCCGGCGCCCAACCAGATCGGAACGTTGTTGATCCAGTTGTTGGCGCTGGGCCTCACTGTCTGCCATGGACTCGAGCACCTCATCAAGCTCCTTGCGGGCCGCCTTGACAGCTGATTGATCCAGGGCCTGTTGATCCGTCAGTTTCGTGGTCTCCGCGAGAATCTCGACGCTCCGGGTATTGAGATACTCCGAGCGGTCGCGCTCGCTCACGAGGCGACCCTCTGCATCTGCACGTTGACGGTGCAACGCGTTCACTTCTTTTTGCAGCTTCTCAATGGTGTCCTCTGCCCCGCGAACGTTCTCTATCAGAGCGTCCCTGGCGCTGCGCTGGCGTTGCCAGGTGTCCTGCAGGCCATTGACCTCGGATTCAAGCCTGGAAATCTCCTGCTCTCTCGCCAGTACTCCCGATTGCGCATCCGGACCCCTTGCGATGCGGACCCAGCCAGGGCCCACCCATTCACCTGCACGGGTAATGGCAGATTCCTCACTCGCCATGTCTTTACAGTATTCGAGCGCATCGGTCAGGCTATCGACAATGACCACGTGGTTGAGCACAGCGATCACGGCATCAGGCGCTTTGACCTTCTCAGCCAGCGAGCCGGTTCGCGCACGCACCCTGCCCGCGGCATCGCTCAGCAGTCCCAGGGTCGCTTCGTTCAATTGATCGAGACCCGCCGCAGAATCGACAGGATCTGCCGTCAGCACAAAATCCAGCCAGTGGCCCACAACTGTCTCGACCGCAGTCTCCCAGCCCTGTTCTGGCGAAACGGCCGAAAACAACCGGTCGGCACCGTGCAAATCTTTCTGCTTGAGCCAGCCGCTGCTGCCATCTTCTCCGGCATTGACGCTCTGCAAAGCCTTGAGCGCATCGAGCTGGGCCTCCGCGGACTGCAGCTCACCCCGCAGCCGACTCACCTCCTGCTCACCGTTGCGCAGCTGCTCACGAAACTCCGACAGCTCGATTCGAGCCGTGTCGAGGGCGCGTTGTTGCTCGTCTTCCTTGCTCAGGGCCGTCTGGCTTTCCGCGGCGAGTTGCTTGATTTTTGCTTCCAGGGCAACCGTATCTACCGTGGCCCCCTGCTGTCCGAGATCATTCATCCGATCGACGGCAGCGGCCATGCGCTGGTCCAGCACTTCGATGCGGGCACGTAACTGGTCCGCGGCCTGGTTTTGCTTTTGGCTTCGTTGGTATTGGCCCTCGAGCTTTTCCTGCCAGCTCTGAACTTCCGCTTCTGCTAATTCAAGCGCATCATCCGCCTCTTGCGCGGCAACCTGCGCTTTTTTCAGAGCCGGCTCGGACTGGGCCAGTTTCGCGGTCAAATCCTCAACCTGTGCACGGTCAAGGACCATGTGCTGTTCCAGGTCGCCCAGTGATCCGGTGACCTCGTCATAATCTTCCTGCAAGCGCGCCTGGATTTCTCGCGTGTGCGCAATGGTCTGTTCCAGGCGAGCGATATCACTCCCGATTTCGTAAAACTCGGCCTGCACTCCGTTGAATGCCTCGGTCGCCTCTGCCTGCAACTGGTAGATGGACTCCAGTTCTGACTCGGCTGCCCGCTGGGCTGACAGGCAAGCTTGCAACTGAGTTTCCTGGCTCCTCAGGGTCTCTTTGCCTGCCAGAGCCCTTTGCATCTCGTCACGCCACTGCAATGCCAGCAACCGGGAAGAGAGATCTCGCCGCTGTTGCTTCAACTTGCCATATCGCTCCGCTGCCCTGGCCTGCCTTTTCAAGCGTTCAAGGTGAGAGCTCACCTCCTCGCGCAGGTCAGACAGGCGATCGAGATTATCTCGGGTGTGACGAATGCGATTTTCAGTTTCCCGTCGGCGTTCCTTGTACTTGGAAATACCCGCCGCCTCCTCGAGATGCTCACGGATATCCTCTGGCTTTGCGTCAACGACCTGGGAAATCATCCCCTGTTCAATGATGGAGTAACTCTTGGAACCAAGGCCCGTTCCGAGGAAAAGGTCACGGATGTCCTTGCGGCGGCAACGCGTTCCATTCAGGACATAGTGCGAAATACCATCCCGTGCCACGGTGCGCTTGACGGAAATCTCGGCAAAACGCGCAAATTCTCCCCCGATCTTGCCGTCTGAATTGTCGAACACAAGCTCAACGGTTGCTGTGCCTACAGGTTTGCGGGTCGAAGAGCCGGAAAAAATCACGTCTGACATCAATTCGCCGCGAAGCACCCGCGCAGAGCCTTCACCCATTACCCAACGGACCGCATCGATGATGTTGGATTTACCGCAGCCATTGGGGCCCACCACCCCGGTCAGGTTCGTCGGGGCGTGAAAGGTCGTTGAGTCCACGAAGGACTTGAAACCCGCCAACTTGATCGCAGTCAGTCGCATGGATTGAATCTGTTCTCCGGGATGAGTAGAGTTCCCGTCCTGTTGTGATAGATTGGAGCGCTTTGATGACCACTCAACCCAGCCGGGAGCTCGAATGGTTTCCCAACCCCCAACCGGAGCGGGATTATACCATCCGTATCCACATGCCGGAGTTCACATGTTTGTGTCCTAAAACCGGTCAACCCGATTTTGCGACCCTGGTGCTCGAGTATATCCCCGACCAAAAGTGTGTCGAATTGAAATCGCTCAAGCTGTATATCTGGAGCTTCCGAGATCAGGGCGCATTCCACGAGGCGGTGACCAACGAGATCCTGCAGGACCTCGTTGAGGTCACTTCCCCGAGATTCATGCGTCTCACGGCGGAATTTTATGTGCGAGGCGGCATTGACACCACCGTGGTAGCCGAACACAGGGCCGACGGCTGGGTAGCGCCAACCCGGGTCGATCTGCCCTGATTCCACAACCACAAGTGAATCAGAGCTCATCGCTTGCAGTCGCCTCGATCGCCAGCGCATGTATGTCGCTCGACATCAGGTCACCGAGTGCCGCATAAATAGCGCGATGCCGCGCCAGCACCGGCATATCGTTAAAAGCGGCCGACACCATGCTGACCCGAAAGTGACCCCGACCATCGCGCGCGCCTGCGTGGCCCACGTGCAAATGGCTCTCGTCTTCGACTTGAAGAAATTCAGGCTTTAATGACTCGTTGAGCAGATCCTCTATCGCCTGTACCCGGTCGACAGCATCCATCATGGCAGCGCCTTGTTGAACGGCGCGACGCTGATGCGCTCATACACACCCGCCGCCCGGTAAGGATCATCTTCCGCCCATGCTCTGGCCTGTTCCAGCGAGTCAAACTGCGCCACAATCAGCGACCCCAGAAAACCCGCCGGGCCGGGATCAGAGGAATCGACCGCAGGCAGCGGCCCAGCCAGCAACAACCTTCCCTGATCCTGAAGCGCATGCAGTCGGGCAAGATGCTTGGGACGTTTCGACAGACGCTGCGAGAGGCTGTTCTCCCGATCAATGGCGTGAATCATGTACCACACTGCTCGAAACTCCCAATGAACCCGTCGCTGCAGCTTACGCGCGCCCGCCACCACGCTCAAGCCCCTGCGCCCAGGAATAACAGCACGCTTGATGCTAAGTTTCAACGGTGCTCAAATCTCGTTCTGACTGGGTACAATATGCGAATGCATCGGAACCTCCCACAATGAGTGAACGTCTGACAATAAACCTCGATCGAATCAAGCCCCGCCAGATCGAACGCGTTGTGGCCGTGCTCGTGCGCGGCGGACTGATTGCCTACCCAACCGATTCCGGCTACGCACTGGGCTGGCGCACCGATAATCGCAATGCGCGTGACCGGGTCATTCGGTTGCGGCAACTGGACAGGAGCCACCCGTTCACCTATTGCTGCAGGAGCCTCTCTGACCTGGGGCACCTGACCAAGGTCAGTAACCAGAGCCACCGGCTGATCCGGCAATTGGCTCCCGGGCCGTACACTTTCATTCTTGAAGCCACCAGCCATGTGCCGTTGTCGGCGCGTCGGCAAAAGCGCCGAACGATTGGAGTCCGAATTCCGAACCATTCTTTTGTGACTGCTTTGCTCGAATCACTTGACGAACCGTTGCTGAGTTCATCCCTGATACCTGCTAATCCATCTTCCGAAATCCTGGATAGCGAAGACCTGTATGACGAGGTTTATGGCGAAATAGACCTGTTCGTTGATGCCGGATACTGTGCGCTCGAGCCCACCACCCTGCTGGACCTCACCGACGAGTATCCCGTGGTCCTGCGACGCGGCTCCGGCGTGATAGACTTCCTCTGAACGATGGAGCAGTCCCCTTGGCACCAACGAACCTGAGTCTCGAAGAGAAACCAGCACAGTCCCCCGATCTGGCACAGCAGGGCGAAATGCCGTTCGCCGTCGTGCAGGGACAACCCTATTCGGTGGTCCCGAACGATCTTTACATTCCCCCCGATGCCCTCGAGGTCATTCTCGAGGCGTTTGAAGGCCCCCTGGATCTGCTGCTCTACCTCATCAGGCGCCAAAACCTGGATATCCTGGATATCCCTATCGCGGAAATAACACGCCAGTACATGCATTACATCGACCTGCTCGAAGACCTGCAATTTGAACTGGCGGCCGAATACCTTGTGATGGCCGCCATCCTGGCGGAGATCAAATCCCGGATGCTGTTGCCGCGGCCCGGGGGCGAGGAAGCGGAAGAAGATGATCCCCGCGCGGAATTGGTCCGAAGGCTGCAGGAATATGAACGTTTCAAACAGGCGAGCGAAGAACTCGACTTGCTTCCACGCCAGGACCGTGACTTCTCGCCCGCGCAGGCCCATGTTGAGGATCGCACCATTCTGCGGGTTCCGCCTGAGGTCGAACTGGGGGAAATTCTGACGGCGCTCAGAGACGTAATGAGTCGGGCCGAACTGTTCACCCACCACCAGATCCAGACAGAACCCCTGTCCATTCGCGAGAGAATGACCCATATCATTTCCTTGCTGCGCGAACATCCCTACCTCGAATTCCAGCGCCTGTTCACGGTCGAGGAGGGCCGCAGGGGTGTCGTGGTCAGTTTTCTCGCCCTGATGGAACTGAGTCGCGAAAGGTTGGTAGACCTGGTCCAAAACGAACCCCTTGGGCGCATTTACGTCAAGGCGCCCGAATCGGAGCAATGAACTGAATCATGGCGACATTGAGCGAACTTTCGGAAACGCAAATCAAACACATCGTGGAAGCGGCCTTGCTCGCCGCTACCGAACCGCTGAGCATGAACCAACTGTCCTCGTTGTTCGAGGAGAGTCCGGGCCCGGGCCAGACCGAGATCAGCAAGGCGCTGGAGTCTCTTTCTGAAGAATGCAGTGACCGCGGCATCGAGCTGCGAGAGGTGGCCAGCGGTTTCAGACTCCAGGTGCGCCAGGACTATCAGCCCTATATTTCCCGCCTGTGGAGCGAGCGCCCCAAACGATACTCGAGAGCCATGCTCGAGACCCTCGCGCTGGTCGCCTATCGTCAGCCCATCACGCGCGGCGAGATAGAGGAGGTCCGGGGCGTATCGCTGAGCTCAAGCATCATCAGAACACTTCAGGAACGCGATTGGATTCGGGTAGTCGGCCACCGGGACGTTCCGGGAAAACCTGCTCTGTTTGGGACCACGCGCGGTTTTCTTGATTATTTCAACCTGGCCAGTCTCGATGAACTGCCCACCTTGGCTGAAATCAAGGATCTAGACAGTCTCGAGCCGGAGCTCGAACTCGAGCCCGCCGCTGATACGAATGACGAGCAGGACAGTGAAGCCAATTTCGATGAGATGGAGAAAAAATCCATTTCGGCGACACCAGGCGATAAACAGCCACAGGCATCCCCAAACAACGAAGATCGCCCCGGGGACGACCCTGATCACGTTCAAGATCCCTCCCGTTCATGAACCGCCCTTCCGGGCAGCGTTCATCGAAGGCACCTGCTGACCGGCTCCAGAAGCTTCTGGCGAGCGCAGGCGCGGGCTCCCGAAGAGCCCTGGAAAAGAAAATAAAGGCCGGTGAAGTGTTCCTGAATGATACCGCTGCGCAGCTGGGCCAGACTGCGGCTGTGGGAGACGTCATCAGGCTGGGAGCGCAGTCATGGACTGTCGCGATGCAGCCGACACAACACCGCATTCTCGTGTACAACAAACCTGAAGGTGAGGTCACCACCCGCTCTGACCCGCAAGGCAGGCCCACCGTTTTCGATCGCCTGCCCGCCACTCGAGGGGCACGATGGATTGCAGTAGGTCGGCTCGACATCAATACGACGGGGTTGCTTTTGTTTACTACGGATGGTGAACTCGCTCATGCACTGATGCATCCGTCAAACCGTATCGATCGCGAATATGCCTGCCGAATCCACGGCGAAGTAACGCCGGAAATGCTGGACCGTCTCAGGCAGGGCGTCACGCTCGAGGATGGCGATGCGCGCTTCAGCGATATCGTTGCCTCAGGCGGTTCCGGCGAAAACCATTGGTTTCATGTCACCCTCATGGAAGGACGAAACCGCGAAGTGAGACGCCTCTGGGCATCGCAGGGTGTTACCGTGAGTCGACTCAAGCGTGTACGTTATGGCGCCGCCTTTCTGCCGAAGCGAGTGCGCATGGGGAGTTTCAAGGAACTCAGTGCAGCAGACCACCAGGTGCTTCGGGAAGATGTCGGCCTGCCCGCCGAGGCTACGACGCTGATGCTGGTCCCGGTCGGGCGCTCTACTCGCCCAAGCAAAAGGAACAGACGTTGAATCTCGATAAGCTACAAGACCAGTGCTCCGCTTTTGTTGAAGAGCGCATGGCATCCGACCCCGCACACGACATCAGCCACGTGCGCCGAGTGGTGGCGAACGCCGTGCAATTATCGGATACCGAGCGCGCCCGGCACGAAATCACGCTCCCGGCCGCTTGGCTTCATGATTGTGTCAGTGTTCCCAAGAACTCCGGCCTGCGATCACAGGCCTCGCGCATGGCCGCCGATGAAGGCGGCAGGTTTCTCGCCAGCATCGGCTTTCCGGATGTTCTGCGCGAAGAAGTCCAGCATGCCATAGAGGCGCACAGTTTCTCGGCAAATATTGCACCGCGTACACTTGAGGCTCGCGTGGTTCAGGACGCTGACAGGCTCGAGGCATTGGGGGCCATTGGCATCGCGCGCTGCCTGCTCACCGGAGGCGCCATGGGAACGCCGCTTTATGCGA
>CAXQNK010000109.1:0-4983 GCA_964225175.1 Candidatus Nitrosopumilus sp.
CCCGGCTGTACCCAGTCGGCCCGCACATAACTTGCGGGGTCATATTCGCCCCCGGAGTGCCCGCTGAACAGAGCCTTGAACGCGGCCTGGTCACCGTGAGGGTTTCCCTGGGGCAGAAGGAGCAGAAACAGTCCCTTGATATCTCCCTCAAACTGAATCCTGACCGACACCATGGGCCCATCCGGTATCTTTCTGTCCAGTTCGATGAGCCTGGTCATGGAGGTCTTGACCGTGAGGTCATGCGGCTCCTGGCCAAAAATCATTTGCAGCGTTCCACCTACCTGGTCATTGCCCTGGTTTAGGATTTGCCTCAACAATTCGGCCTGCACGGGTAATAGTGGCTGCACATCTGAGCTCATTAAATCCGTTCCCCGCCTGCCTATCCGGCCAGCGCCTGATTAACCGCGGCTTGCAACTGCTCGCGTTCGATAGGCTTGGCGACATACCCCCTTGCTCCGGACTCCCGCGCCTCTTGCTCGATGGGGCCATGCCCCTGGGCGGTGATCATGAGAACGCGGGCCTGGGGGTCTTCCTGGATAATGTTTTTCAGGCAGGTGACGCCATCAGCGCCCTCCATCAGGATATCAAGGGTCACCAGGTCGGGCTTCAATTGGATATAAAGCGCTAACGCTTCCTCAGCGTTCGCCGCGTGACCTACGACCTCATGGCCGGCTTCCTCAAGCATGGAACTGAGGATATTGCGCATGATCTGCGCATCGTCGACAACCAAAATCCTGCTCATTGACTTCTAGGCCCTTTTGACTTTGTTCATTATAGCGATTTGGGTTGCCGTCGACCTGAACAGCCGGACTCAGTCGGACCGGAATTTAAAAAAATCACTCATGGGCGCTCAGCAGTGCCCTAAGTTCCAGTATCAGAGCCTGACCCAACTCACGGGCTTCGGCAGGCCGGTTTTGCAAACACGCTTTTTCCAATGCGCTGGCGCGCATTGACAACGCCGCCGCCGACAGCACATCCGCGGAGCCGCGCAAACGATGCGCAAGGCTGCGTAATTCCTCCAGGTTGCCCGCGTCCATTGCGGACGTGATGGCTTCAATATCACCTGGCACATCATCAAGGAACTGATCAATGATCTTATCCATGAAGCCAGGGCTCCAGTCGTCCAGGCTTTGCAGCAGGCCCTCGGCGGCGTCTGGCTCCGTTGGGGCCGGGTTCGCACTGCCGCTTTGCAACCCGGCCAGCACCGAATGGATCACGGGCAGAAGATTGTCATGCGTGATGGGCTTCTGGACCAGGTCATTCATGCCTGCCTGAAGGCAGATTTGCCGATCTTCTTCTGAGGCCAATCCCGAAATGGCAATGATGGGTATACCAGAACAAGCCTCGCCGGCGCTTCCTGAGCGAATGGCACGAGCGGTCGCAAAACCATCCATTTCAGGCATCATGCAGTCCATGATGAGCATGTCATAGCGTGTGGCGGCAAGAAGATCGAGCACCCCTAAACCATTTTCCACTGCATCCACCTCAAAACCGGCTTCGATCAGGATACGCGCCACGACCTTGCGGCCAACCACGGTGTCTTCCGCGATCAGCACCCTCGTTTGGACATTATCGGGTTTCATTGCTGTGCCATGACCCTCTAGGGCTTGTGAGGCTTGATTTGCTATCAGGATTCAACATCATCGCATGCGTTTCTGCAAGCGGTTAAGCGCCTCGCTACCGGGGCTAAGCCTTTCATAGGGCAAATCGGTCAGTGGCGTCGCCGTGGTTCCGGCGATATCGTGCACCAGCGGCATGTCCTCGTTGATGTATAACACGCCCGTGACCACCTCGCCTCTGCTGCTGTGCGCTTCCAGGTAACGCATGGCAGCGCTGCGCAAGGTGGGCGGAAAAGATGAATCTGCCTTGCGCAGAAGTATTCGGGAGCCATCGTGCAGGGTCACCAGCATGGTCTCTCCCTTGTCGTAGTTCGCCTTGATTTCTTCAGCCGGAGCAATGTACTCAGCGTTCACCGCGGGATTGTAGTGCGAACGCGTGTAGGCGTAGCTCTTGGTCGAGCCCTCGTGGTCGTTGAAGGTGACACAGGGCGAGATCACATCAATGACCGCGCAGCCGCGGTGCTTGATGCCGGCTTTGATCAGGGGCACCAGCTGCTCGCGATCACCGGAGAACCCGCGCGCCACGAAGCTGCCGCCCAAAGCAATGGCCGTCGCCACCGGATCGATACTGCGCATGCGGTTTACCGCACCTCGCTTGGACTTGCTTCCGCGATCCGCCGAGGCGGAGAACTGGCCCTTGGTCAAACCGTATACCCCGTTATTTTCGATGATATACAGCATGTTGACGTTGCGCCTGACGGCATGGCCAAACTGTCCAAAGCCGATGGATAGCGAGTCCCCATCACCTGACACGCCAATGGCGACCAGGTTTCGATTGGCCGCGAGTGCTCCGGATGCAACCGCCGGCATGCGCCCGTGAACGGAGTTGAACCCATGGGCGCCGGAGATGAAATAGGCGGGCGTCTTTGACGAGCATCCTATGCCGGAAAGTTTGACCACGTCTTTGGGTGCGATAGACAACTCCCAGAACGCCTGAACAATGGCGGCGGTGATGGAGTCAGGGCCACAGCCGGCGCAGAGCGTGGAAAGCACGCCCTCGTAGTCAGAGCGCTTCAAGCCAATTCCGTTAAGCTGCTCTCCAGGCAGTTCGATCTTCGGTTTGGCGATAAATGTCATGCGGCGGCTTCCTTCGAAATGTGTTCAGTGATCCCGTCGACGACCGCGTCACTGGGTATGGGTAAACCGTTGTAGTGAAGCAGGGAAGCGAGCCGTGCAGGATCGGCGCCCGTTTCCTGGATCAGCAGCAGGCGCATTTGGGCATCCCGGTTCTGCTCAACAACGAAAATGGTCTCGTGCGCTTCGATGAACTCCGCCACCGCATCCGCAAACGGAAACCCCCTGAGCCTGAGATAGTCCACATGCACGCCCGTGTCCGACAGCCGGTCCATGGCCTCGATCACCGCTCCGTCGGAGCTGCCAAAGGCAATGATACCGAGGTCGGATTTCTGCTCTGCCGGCGTTAGGACCGGCGCCGGCACCAGGTTTCGGGCCGTATCCCACTTCACCAGCAGGCGATCGACCACTTGCTGATATTCCTCGGCATCCTCGGTATAACCGCCGTACTGGTTATGGCCAGAGCCCCGCACGAAATAGGCACCCTTGTGGTGAGTGCCGGGATAGGTGCGATGTGGAATGCCGTCACCGTCGGTATCCAAATAGCGGTAAAAGCGCTCCATGTCTTCCAGTTCATCCGGCCCCAGCACTTTGCCTCGGTCCGGCTGGTAGGCGTCATCCCAGGTCAGCTCCGGAATCATCCAGTCGTTCATGCCAATATCGAGATCAGACATGAAGAAAACCGGCGTCTGCAGACGCTCTGCCAGGTCGAATGCCTGAACCGCCATCTCGAAACACTCATGCGGATTGGCAGGCAGCAGCATCGGATGCCGGGTGTCGCCGTGCGAGGCATAGGCGCAGGTCATCAGATCGCACTGCTGGGTGCGGGTCGGCATGCCGGTTGAGGGGCCGACACGCTGTACGTCAAAAAACACCGCGGGAATCTCGGCATAGTAGGCGAAGCCGATGAATTCGCTCATCAGCGAAATACCCGGCCCGGAAGTGGGCGTGAAGGCCCTTGCGCCGGTCCAGTTTGCACCCAGGACCATGCCCGCTGCGGCCAGTTCGTCCTCCGCCTGGATGATACAGAACAGGTTTTCTCCGGTCTCTGGATCCTTGCGGAAGCGTTCGCAGTAGCCCTGGAAGGCATCCATGAGAGAGGTGGACGGGGTAATGGGATACCAGGCGCCCACCGTCGCCCCGGCATAGACGCAGCCCAGTGCCGCGGCCGAATTGCCGTCAATGAGAATGTGTTTACGGTTGTCGCCCATGCGCTCGGCCCGTACCTGAAGCGGGCAGGTAAAGTGCTCCTTTGCATAGTCATAGCCGAGCCGTATGGCCTCGAGGTTGCCCTCGACCAGCTTTGGCTTGGAAGCGAAGGTTTCCTGCAACAAGGCCTTGAGCACCTCCGTATCAAGATCCATTAAAGCAGCCAGCGCGCCAACGTAGGCGACGTTTTTCATCAGGATCCTGATGCGTGCGACGTCGAAATGTTCGTTGCACATGCGCGCCAGCGGGATGCCCAGCACCGTGATGTCATCACGCTGATCCATGTCTCGCCTGGGCCAGGTGGAATCGTAGATCAGGAAACCACCGGGGCTAACCTCCGCCAGATCCTGCGAATAGGTCTGGGCATTCATGGCGACCATGACGTCAACCCGTCCGGTGCGTGACATGTAGCCATCGCGATTGGCCCGAATCTCATACCAGGTCGGCAGACCCTGGATGTTCGAGGGGAACAGATTTTTCCCGGTAACAGGCAGGCCCATTCGAAACAGCGCCTTCATCAATAGACCGTTGGCCGAGGCCGAGCCCGTGCCGTTAGCGGTGGCAATTTTGATGACGAAATCGTTGATGTGCGAGGTGTCGCTCATCCGGCCTTCCTCTGCTCTTCAGACCCAAAGGCATGATCTGAAGCCTTCGGAAAACGCAGCAAGGATTTCTGCATGTCCCAGGCAGCCGTTGGGCAGCGCTCGGCACAGAGCCCGCAGTGCACACAGAGATTCTCGTCTTTAACCATGACCCGCGCCGTCTGTTGCAGGGGATCAGAGACGAACATGGGTTGTGCGGGTTCGAGGCGTGGCGCTCGCATTCGTTCCTGGATTTCGGCTTCCTCGCCATTCCCTGTGATGGTCAGGCATTGGGTCGGACAGATATCCAGGCAGGCGTCACACTCGATACACAGGCGATCGGTGAACACCGTCTGGATGTCGCAGTTGAGGCAACGCTCAACCTCGGTCGCCACCTGTTCTGCTGTGAAGCCCAGTTCAACCTCGGTATCGAGCTCGCGGAAACGCGCGCTGAGGTCGACGTGCTCCATCTTGCGTCGGGCTGCCGGATCGAAGTCGTT
>CAXQNK010000110.1:0-6211 GCA_964225175.1 Candidatus Nitrosopumilus sp.
CGGGCATCATTGGACAACACGCCCAACTTGTTGCCCGCGTTGCGCCAGGCCGGTGTCGTCGACGCAGGCGGACAGGGGTTCGTTGATCTCCTCGAGGGCATCGTTGCGTTCCTCGATCGCGGTGTGCTGGATGCTGTGGCCGAGGACCTGGCGGAAGCAAGTGCGGCCGATATCGGTTTCGATGCTGGCGATGACCACCATCGTTTCTGCACCGAATGCGTGATCGAGGGAGCACAGCTTGATCGTAGCAAAGTGATGCAGCGTCTGAAAAAGCTGGACTGTAGTTCATTGATGGTCGCTGGAAGCGATCGCAGGGTCCGCGTGCACATTCACGTTGATCAGCCAGCTGAAGTCTTTCTCGCCTGCGAGGAATTCGGGGAAATCGCTCAGCAAAAGGCAGATGACATGACCCGTCAGCATGGCCTGCTGAATCATTCTGGAAAAATTGCGGTGGTGACGGATTCTGGCGCAGATTTACCTGATTCAGAGATTGAGCGACTGGGTATTCACCTCGTGCCGGTGCGCCTGAGTTTCGGAAACAGGGAATATCTCGACGGCGTGTCCATTGGGGCCACCGAGTTCTATCGCATGCTGGAAAGCGGTGAGGAGTGGCCACAAACTTCGCAACCGCCGGCCGGTGATTTCAGAAGGGTTTATACCTTGTTGGGCAGTCACGGCTATGACGTGATTTCTGTCGGCTTGTCGAGCGGGCTCAGTGGCACGACGCAAGCAGCAATGAGCGCTGCGGATCGAACCCCCGAAGCGCAGGTCAGGGTCATCGACTCTTTGAACGCCAGCGCCGGCCAGGGCCTGCTGACTATTCTTGCCGCTGAAGCAGCTGCAGAGGGAATGAACTCAGATGAGATCGAAGCGCTCCTCGAGGAGATGATTCCCCAGACACTGACGCTAGCCTTGCCGGTAACGCTGGACTCGGCTGTTCGAGGCGGTCGGGTGCCCGCCTGGGTCGGTCGGCTATCTGCGTTGCTCCATATCCTCCCTGTGCTTCGCGCAAAGCAGGGTAAGTTGAGCATCGCGGGTGTCACATTGAAGCGTGCCAACGGAGCGAAGAGCCTGGCTCGGCGCGCTGTTCGTCGGATGCGCAAGGACCGGGTCTATCGGGTCTTGATTGCACACGCCGACTGCGCAGAAAGTGCGCATGAATTGCGTCGGCTGATACTGGCCGGGCACTCGATGATACATTCCTGCCATCTTGCCGAGGCCGGACCCGCCCTGGGGGTCCATCTTGGACGAGATGGGCTGATCGTCGCGCTGGTTCCACAACCGAGAGCGTTGGGCTGAATCCATGTTTGACCTGTTTGCAGCAGTGATTATTGCCTACTTGATGGGTAGCCTGTCCGGAAGCCTCATACTGGGCCGACTGCGACGAGTCGATATTCGCAAGCTGGGCAGCGGCAATGCCGGTGGAACCAACGCCCTGCGGACACAGGGCATCTGGTTCGCGCTTGGGGTCGTGGTCATTGATGTGGGCAAGGCGGTGCTTGCCGTGGCGCTCCTGCCAGGCTGGCTGGGGGCAGACCTCGAATCTGCCCGGATTCTGTGTGCTTTTGCCGCGGTACTGGGCCACTGTTATCCCGTATGGCATGGTTTCAGAGGTGGTAAGGGCGCAGCGACCGCGGTGGGCGCGCTGGCGGTCATCCAAGCATGGCTGCTCCTGCCCATGCTGTCCACCTGGGTGATCGTCCTGGTTCTGAGCGGATATGTCGGACTCGCTACCGTGTTGGCGGGTCTAAGCCTGGTGCCAGCGGCCCTGATCATGGACAGCTCCCCCAGGGTCATCGCCCTGTGCGCTGTGCTGGCGGTCTTCATGGCGTTTACCCATCGGGCCAATCTCGCTCGTTTGAAGGCCGGAACGGAAAACCGGTTTGAGCGGATCATGGTGTTTCGTCGTGGAAAAGAGTGAATTCAGGGGGTTGATGGAATCTCCTGCGCTCAGGTTGCTACAGCTGCTGTCTTTCGACGCCCCGCGTTCCGGCCAGGAGATTGCGGACGGTTTGGGCTGCTCCCGCGCGGCGGTGTGGAAGCAGGTTGAAGTGTTACGCAGTCAGGGCGTTGACGTCGTGGCCGTGTCCGGCTCAGGTTATGTATTGACCGAACCCCATGAATTGCTTGATCAGGCTCGAATCCTCTCCGGATTGCCACAGCCGCAAAGGGCACAGTTGAAAAGGGTGGAGATCCTCCCGTGCGTGGATTCCACCAATGCGGAATTGCAACGCAGAGAGCTCTCCCAACAGCATGCGGTCTGTCTGCTGGCAGAGCGCCAGACGGCCGGTCGAGGTCGCCATGGCAGATCCTGGTTTTCGCCGCTTGCCCGAAACATCTATCTGAGCCTCGGCTGGCGTTTCGAATTGGGGCTGGGCGAGCTCTCTGCCTTGCCATTGATTTTGGCCCTCGCAACCTCTCAGGCCCTGACGCGTTGCGGGTTGGTGGGCCACTGCATCAAGTGGCCGAATGACCTGCAGCTGGACGGACATAAGCTGGGGGGTTGCCTGGTCGAATTGCAGGGAGACGCCAATGGCCCCTGTTCGACCGTGCTGGGTGTCGGACTCAACGTGAACATGCCGGTTGCCAAGGTTCCATCAGGCTACATTCAGCAACCCTGGGTTGACCTCGACAGCTACCTGCCCGGCATATCCCGTAACGAAGTCGCCGCGGCGTTGATCAGCGCGCTGGTGGATTACACCATACGGTTCGAGCGGTCCGGGTTCGATGAGTTCATGGACGAATGGGCGGAGCGTGATGCGCTCGCTGACCAAGAAATCACCCTGCATCTGGGTGAACGGCAGATCAGCGGTATCGCGAGAGGCGTCACTCGGCGCGGTGGATTGCGCCTGGAAACCGGCGGCGAGTGCAGGGAACTTCACGCCGGGGAAGTCAGCCTGGGCCAGCGAGGTTAGAATGCCCTGCATGAATGACCTGGCAAAGTCCGGCACCTGTTTGGCTATAGAATTTTCGGCGTCTTCCTGATGGTCAGGATTGCTGTGCTCGCCCTGGCATTGCTCAACGCCATCATGATCGGGGTTTACCTGGCAGGCCCTGGTGATCGCGAGAAGCCGGACGTCGAATGGCGAGCTCCGGATGCGGTGGATTCGGGGGTGCAGTCACTCAAACTCATGAGCGAGTTCGCGGACAGGGGCATGCCCGCATCAGGCACCACCGAATGTTTTACCGTCGGTCCCTTTGATGACTCCGAAGCCAGCGACCGGGCGATGCGCCAGCTGGCTCGTTCCGCGGTCAGCATTACGCAGCGTCGAACCCGCGCGGAGGTGGACAGTGGCACGCTGGTCTATCTGCCGGCTCAGCCTGATTACATCACCGCGCGCAGCATGTCAGACACCCTGCGCCTCGCCGGCCTGGGTGAGCCCGAGGTGATTGCCGAGGTTGACGCGCTCTACTCGGTTTCGCTGAAGACATTTTTGCGCCCCGATGAGGCGCAAGCCTTTCGAGACGAGGCACGGGCACTAGGGTTTGCCGTGGAGATGAGAGCCGTCCGGCAGATTGAATCGCGTTTCTGGGTGGATTACGAACAACGCGCCGGGGCGCCGTACCTGTTACCGGAGTCCGAAGGCTTGATTTCACCTGAAATTCATCATGCGCTGCCCTGCGCCCCCGGTTAAGCCATGGTGCTGGCGATTCCGATATTCATGCGGATGCATTAAAATGGCGCCGCAGCCACAGCCGGCTTAGCTCAGTTGGTAGAGCAACTGATTTGTAATCAGTAGGTCGGGGGTTCGAATCCCTCAGCCGGCACCACTACAGAACTCGATCCTCAATGGGCCGCTGTCCCGGTGTCGTTTGGGCCGGGCCCTTGGTGGCCTCGCGGTGCGCGTCTGCCCGGCATCAATGCCCGCACTGAGATAAGCCGCCCTCTGAAGAGCAGCCGAGAATCATTGATGGCCCAAAGCATGTCTCTCGCAGCCTGGATGTCCGGATGGTCAAGTGGAGCGTTTTTGAATGCCTCGTCAAAATGTTCGAGGTCATGCTTATGTCCGGCCGTTCCCGTGCGGTCGGGCGATTAATCAATCCCTTCGAGATCAATCGCTCCGCGGAATTCAGTTTCGGCCTCGGGGAGGCGTCCAAGGTTTATCAAGGCCATCCCCGTCAGGTAATGGGCCGCTCTTTCCTCGGTTTGGTCGGGGTTATCTGCGGGCAGCGCGAATTGATGCATTTCGTTGGCGGTAGCGATTACGGCTGCTTGATCTTACCGGGTCGGTTCAACGAGGCCGTGGGTAGACAGGTATCGGGCAGGCACCCCTGGAGATCATTCAATGGCCTGTGCCGCCACTTTGCCTGCGCATGCTAACTGCCCCAGTTCTGGGCGATAACGGGCCTCGTTGGCGAAGTCTGTGGCGCGCCGTATGTGTTCGGCCTGATATTCCGGTTGCAGCCGTTTCAGCCAGGCAAGGGACCGATCAAAATCTCCCCGGCCAGCCAGTAATCCGTTCAATAGGCGTATTGCCCTACGGAGAAATGGCGAATACGAAAGCCCTGGAATCAGGCTTCGAGGTGCTCGATGACTCCGATGGGGCCTTGTTCGAAACCTCCGTCAGTACCTGGTTTTGCGCGGCCAGTTTTTCAGACAGGCTTCGGATCAGCGTTGAATTCAACTTGATGCGTGTCTCTTCGTATGCCGACAGTGTTTTCTCCGCCTGTTCCTTTTCCAGTACCACGTATTCAACGTCGCCCAGGGCATGAACGTCAGAAATGGCGGGCTGGCTCGTGAGATAACTGACCTCGCCCAGAATGGCCGGTGCCTCGATTGCGCTGGATACGGGTTTGTTCTGGAGCCGAATGTCCACCGCACCTGACGTCACCAGGATAAGAGGCGTGACTTCCCCGCGGCGAATCAGCTGAGTTTCTTTGCCGGAATGAGCCTGGCTCGCGCTCAGGACCAGCTTGAATTCCATGGGGGTCAATTCCGGGAATATGGCCTGGTGCAGGGGCCTGAGACCGGATGGAATTCTGCAGGGGAGATACACGAGACTCAGCTTGTAGATGTAATAGGCATTGATGACGAGACTCAGAGACGAAAATATGGCCGTGGGCAGCATGCCCGGTGAGCTCAGGCCGATCAGGACCGTGGCGGCGATGAATCCCACGTCCGCAATACAAGCAAGAGTTCGCAGCCACAGCATGCGCGAGGGGAGATAACTCACGAGCATGATGATTTCAGAGGTGAAGAACAGGGCCTCGTTGAACCAGGGCATTTCAAGCATGACTCACTCACTCCGGCTGATGCGTGGGTTTGACGCCATGGCGCTGCATCCAGCGCAGCATCAATTCGGCCCGGGTGCTTTCGATCATGTTTCCATGCGGTATCGGTATCGCCAATCCGCTATCTTCGGGGGTAGTCGCCGCCCGGGCTTTAAAGGCGCAGGCAAGGATAGAGGATTTGGAGTTGGCGGATTTGACCTAACAGGCCAAGCTGTTGATCGAATTGACCGTTACCAATGGATCGATGCTTATTCGCCGGGTTCAATCCATCAGGGAAGTGTCTTCGAGGCTGGTATGAACGTCTTGTTATTGATCCCGCGCAAAACGCCACGATGTGATCACTCGCGACCAGGGATCTTCTATCAACTCGAGACTTCTACGCATAGATGCTGGCGTTTAAATGCATCCTGGCTGGGCTGATTGCTCAGGCTGGCCTGCGCCATAATCGGCGCAGTCGCGGATATTTCCCGAGTCGTTTCAGAAGCGTTCTGAGTAGGGAGATCAGTGGCGAGAGGGGCTGCAGCAGCGGCCAGTAGTGCGCGCGAATCACTGCATACTCCCGCAACAGCAATCGATGCTCAAGGTCGCTGACACCCCCCGGATAAAATTTCGCGACTTCCAATTCTTCAATTGAGACCGTTGCGCCATCTTTCAGCAAGCGGGCGACCAATTCGTAGTCCGCGGCGATGACATAGCGTGTGTCATAGGGAGATTCAGGGATTGCTGAGCGGCGAAAAAAAATCGCAGGATGTCCGGTGGGCATGCAGTACCAGGCCCAGTTTGGACCTCGGGCGGCAATCCTGAGCGGGCTGTCCGGGTGATGCATGTCCCGGCACTCACACCAGAACATGTCGGCTTCGCGGGCATTGATCATGGCGAGGAATTGCTGGGCCGTGAACTGCTCGCTGAGTTCATCGCCAGCATTGAGAAACAGCACATATTTACCCCGCGCAAGGCGAGTGCCCTTATTCATCGCGTC